>JBDSYI010000067.1:0-6492 GCA_039925745.1 Casimicrobium sp.
ACCGGTTCTGGAAATCACGTTGCCTTGTTCAGCTACTACCTGTTGCTCAATGTCGCCATCGGCATCGTTGCATGGCTGCGACCCTGGCGCGTGCTGAACCTGCTTGGGTTTGTCTCGACATTTCTGGTTGCGACGATGTGGGGCGCGCTTAAGTACGTTCCTGAACAGTACGCAAGCACACAGCCGTTCCTGATCGCGTTCTTCGCGATCTACGTGGCGATTGGGCTTTTCTACGCGTTGCGTCACTCCGATAAAAAAGGGCAAACGCTGGACGGAATGCTAATTTTCGGCACCCCGATTGTGAGCTTCGCGTTGCAGACGCAGCTGGTCGCGCACCTCGAATATGGTGCGGCGATTTCAGCGGTCATTGCAAGTGCGATTTACCTGATTCTGGCGTTTGCGTTACGCAATCGTGAGTCCGCAATGGCCCGTTGGCTCACGTTAAGCTATGCCGCGCTGGCGTTGATTTTCGCCACACTCGCCATACCTTTGGCCGTAGACGGACAACTAACCGCTGCCGTCTGGGCGATCGAAGGCGCAGGCGTCTACTGGTTGGCGACACAGCAAAAACGCCGACTGGGTCAGGCCTTCGGCGCATTGATGCAATTGCTCGCAGCGCTGGCCTTCGCGACTTCGTTTGAAGGCGCTCCGATCGCTGCGCTCCATGCGTTCGCCAACAGCCATTTCATCGGCACGCTGATGCTCGCGTTAGGTAGCTTCGCGATCTCGTGGTGGGCCTATGCCGACTCACGTGCAGCTCGTCTCGCTGTTGAGAGTAAAGACGACACCGATGGCAAAGCGAACACCACCATGGCAGACGCAGCAAGTCTTCTCTTTTTCCTGACCGGCTTTTCCTGGCTGCTGTTCGGCGTGTGGGCGGAAGTCCTGTCTTCTCGCATTCACGCCAGCGACGCTGCGCGCTTCATGTGGGTAACTTTCAGTTTTGTTGCCCTGTCGTTCGTCGCATTTATGGCGTGGCGGCGGACAGCTTGGTCCAGCGCACGGATCCCGGTCGTCGCTGTGTTACCGTTTCTGCTCGTCGCCGCCGCCATTCATCTGATCATCACCCCGCACCTAACGTTGTGGCTCGATGCCCTGCTCTGGCTGGTAATGCTTACGATGCATTTCATCATGCTGCGCGGCGTTGATGCGCTTTCGCCAAGACGCTGGTGGTCCGTCGTTCACGTCGGCAACACGCTGCTGTTGATTCTTCTCATTGGCAGCGTGCTCGACCGTGCCATCAGCGCTGGGCATTTGTACGCGACCGATTGGGCCGCCGCGATCCTCATCGTGGCAAGCACGTTCATCATGCTGGCCCTGGCATCAAAGCGCGTTTGGGCGACACAACCAGCGAGCTGGCCACTGGATCGGTTCCAGCGTGAATACGCGGTACACGCGGGCTCCGGTGTCGCCGTATTAACCACGCTTGGCGCGCTGGTGATGGCTTGCACCGCCGGCGGCAATGTCGATCCGCTCCCCTACATCCCGCTCCTGAATCCGGTTGATCTGCTGTCCTTCATCGCCATTGGCAGCGTTGTCCTCTGGCTCAAACAGGTTCGCGGCTCTACGCTAGTGAGCACAACGTCTCCATTGCGGAGTAACGTGCTTTTCGGAGTGCTCGCCTTCGCCGCGTTCATCGTGGTGAATACCGTGTGGCTTCGTTTCGCGCATCATTTCCGCGGCATCGCGTGGGATGGCGGTGCGCTGGCGTCATCGTTCTTTGTGCAGGCTGGCTACTCGGTTTTGTGGACGTTGCTCGGAGTCGCCGCGATGTTTGTCGGACATCGCAAAGGCGCGCGCATCATTTGGCAAGCAGGGGCGGCATTGCTCGCGCTAACGGTGGTGAAATTGTTAGTGGTGGATCTCGCCAACTCGGGTGGTGGTGAACGAATCGTTGCGTTCATTGGCGTCGGCATTTTGATGGTCGCGGTGGGATATTTTGCGCCTCTCCCGCCGGCGGCAACTGCCCCTTCGAAATCGGCAAAAGAAGCTAAAGACGCAACTGCAAGCGCCGGAGATAGCGCATGATTTCGCGATCCTTAATGCGCCTTGGCGCGATCCTACTCACGGCATGTTTGGCCGGACATGACGCCAATGCGCAAACGGTCGATGATTTTTCGACGCGGGCGGTGGTCGTTGTACCGAGCGGCACCGCGATTGCAAGGGTCGCGTTGCCCGGCCCGTCCATCGCTGCGTTGCGCGGTGCCTTTGGCGGCGATCTGCGTGTATTCAACGCGGCGGGTTTGTCGTTGCCACACGCTGTGATTGACGCTTCACGGCAGGCGCCGGGCACGCAGGATGTCGCGGGTGAACGCTTCGTAGCGCTGCCGATTTACACCGCTTCAATCGGTGCAGGAAGCGCAACCAGTGCGCCGACGTTACGCATCATCGAAGGCCCCAATCGACGGGTGATCGAAGTCGGCGCGGCGACCACTGGCGTCGATCAAAAGCGCGAATCCCATACCGTGCGCGGACTGTTGTTCGACACCCGCAATCTCAAAGGTGAACTGCGAGCGATCGAACTGGAAGGCGCCTTGCCGCCGTCGCTGATTGTGCAAGTGACGCTCGACGTCAGCGCTGATCTGAAGAGCTGGCGAACCGTGGCGTCGCAGTCGCCCGTGTTTGATTTCGGCAGCGACGGGCCGCGAAACCGTCGCATCGATTTACCCGCAGGCCAGAAGCTTGAAGGGCAATATGTGCGGCTCACCTGGTCTGACGCGCCAAGCCTTGCGATCACCGCGCTGCGCACCGTTGGCCTGATGAACACCCACCGCGCCGAGCCGGTCGTCATCGAACTCGGTGCACCCCAAAGCGGAGCGGAAGGCTATGCCGAATGGACGGTCATGCCGGGCTTGCGGGCGAACGCGATACGCCTGCAAACGAGCGCAGTGAATGCGTTGATGCCGGTCCACGTGCTCACGCGCTCACGCAGTGGCGACCCGTGGCGCACCGTCGCAAATACAGTCGTTTTCCGCCTCGCGTCCGGTGGCGCGCAAAGCGTCAACTCAGCGCAACCATTGTCTTCGGCACTGGAAACGCAGGTTCGGGTCGAAGCCTTGCGTGGCTATAGCCTGACGGGTGTACCGATCACGCTTGCGCTGGAATACGCGCCGCTCAATGTTTTGTTCATCGCCACGGGCGAAGGCCCGTTCACGATCGCCACCGGCAACACTGGTGCACAATCAAGCACTGTGCCTGTGACCACCCTAATGCCAAATTATCAAAGCGGCGGCGAATTTTTGCTACCCACGTTGGCCGCCACTGTCAGCGTGAATCAAGCGCCCGCCCAGCTCAGTGCGGCTGCGCAACTTTTTGGCATCGCGACACAGAAATCGTACCTGCTTTGGGGCGTTTTGGGCCTGGCCGTGTTGGTGCTGGGCGGGCTCGCAGTGAGTTTATTGCGAACGCCAAAGCGTTAATTCAGCTTCAACAGCTTTTTTCTGAAAGCACGACGGCACAAGGGCTAGATGCAATAAAATTATAAAGTCGATAATACGGGAGAGATTCGTCTAGCCCCCATGAATTGGTCGTTTCATAGAAAAGTTGTCTGCGATTTTAGACATCCTCACCGACGCCAATCGGAGCCGGCGCTTTTAGCAAGATGGTCGCAAACAAACGCTCATAGGCGGGATCCGGGGCAAACTGTCGTGTCAGCGGATCGCGGTTGCTGGCGAACGCATCGTCCATCTCGCGCCACTCATCCGCGTTCAGGCAGCGCTCGGCTGCGGGCAGGATCAGCGTCTCCTCTAATCGCATGTGTTCAAGGTAAAAATTCACATAACGCAGGCACGCGCCCTCAAATGCACCACGACGCATTTCGCCCATGAATTCCCAGGCAAGCAGCAGGTGCTGCAATTCGCGAATGGCCGCCTCGCCTTTCGCGTGTTCGCGATCCAGGCGATCAAGATCGCCGCTGATCTCGGGAACATGACGCCTGATCTTTGGAAATAGCAGCTCGGTTTCTTTCGGGTGATGCAGGCGCTCCGGAAACTCGTCGACATAAAAAAGCATCGCGCGCAGGACGGTAAAAAACGTACCGGCATCGCGCTTCGGACCGCGCTCGACCATCAATGTGAGCGAGCGCAACATCGCAGCCAGGGCGGCATGCTCTTCACGAATAATGCGTAAACATAAGTGAGGCATGATCCAGCTCCTGATACTTGGCAACAAACGCAAGCGTTCCACATCCGAGCGATGCATACATTGACGTGCATCAGTGATGGTTCTTAAAACGACGAACGGGCGATGCGCGCGGCCGTCCCAAGCCATTCGCGTCGTTACGGTTGCCGTAGTTTGCCGCCCAAGGATCGGACACCGTTCGCGCAAGGCAACGGCCAAACGTTTGCACTCTTACAATCGATCGCATGACTACCCAAATCAACCTGCGTGACTTACCCGTCACCTTAGCCGACGTGCAATCCGCCCGCGACAAAATCGCGGGCGCGGTTGAAAACACACCCTGCCTGCATTCAAAAACACTGTCGCGAATTTTCAATTGCGAGGTGTGGCTGAAATTTGAAAACCTACAGTTCACCGCGAGCTTTAAAGAGCGTGGCGCGTTGAACAAATTGCTCTCGCTCACGGCTGAAGAAAAATCGCGTGGCGTGATCGCGATGAGCGCTGGGAATCACGCACAAGGCGTGGCCTATCACGCTGGGCGGCTGGGCATTCCGGCGACCATTGTGATGCCTGCTTACACACCGTTTGTGAAGGTTCGAAACACAGAAGGTCACGGCGCAAAAGTCGTGCTGATCGGCGACACGTTGGCTGAAGCGTCCACGCGTGCACGCGAACTCGCAGCGGAACATCAGTACACGTTTGTACATCCATTTGATGATCCCTACATTGTTGCCGGACAAGGCACGTTGGCGCTGGAAATGCTGGAGACCGCGCCGCATCTGGATACGTTGGTGATTCCCGTGGGTGGTGGTGGTTTGTTGTCGGGCTGCGCGGTGGCTGCGCGTGCCATGAAGCCTGATATCGAGATCTTCGGGGTCGAGTCGAAAACCTTTTCTGCGATGGCGCAACGGCTGCGCGGCGAGCCAGTCAGTGTGGGTACAGAAACCATTGCTGAGGGACTCGCGGTACGCGACATTGGCGAGTTGCCGTTGACCATCATTCGTGCCCTCGTGAAGGACATGTTGCTGGTTGACGAATCAACCATTGAAGAAGCCATAGCGCTGTTGATCGAGATTGAGAAGACCGTGACTGAGGGCGCGGGTGCTGCCGGGATCGCTGCACTTTTGCAGTATCGTGATCGCTTCGTCGGAAAGAAAGTCGGCGTCGTGCTGTGCGGCGGCAATATTGATTCGCGCATTTTGGCGAGCATCCTCATGCGCAATCTTGTGCGAGAGGGGCGTTTAATTCGCGTTCGCGTGAAGCTACCGGACGTTGCCGGTGCGCTCGCCAAACTGACGAAAGTGGTGGCCGATGTTGGCGCCAACGTGGTTGACGTGGAGCATCAGCGACTGTTCGGCGTGTTTAGTGTGAAGTCAACAGAAGTGGAAATGACGCTGGAAACGCGCGATCGTCCGCATGTGACGCAGCTACTAGCGGAGCTTGAGCAGTATGGTTTTGCACCACATTTGTTGGGAGTCGCCGAGTGACGTTGCCGCCAAATATTGCGTTCATCGAACGTGACTGGCTCTCCGCGAACCACATCATGTTTCGCGACGGAGAAAGCGCGACGCTCGTCGATTCAGGTTACGGAAAATTTAATGATGTGACCTTCGCCAAGGTCGACGGCGTCCTCGAACAATGGGACCACCCGTCGCTTGATCGCATCATCAATACGCACATTCATAGCGACCACATTGGCGGCAATGCCGAGCTGCAACGTGCGCATCGGGGCTGCTCGATCACGGTGCCGGTCGAAGAGCAACCGTCACTCGTGAATTGGGACTCACCGGAGCAAATGCTTTCCTACGCCGATCAGGAGTGCGAGCGCTTTGCGTGGGATGATGTGATTGAGCCCGGGCAACAAATTCAGCTGGGTGGTGAAGCGTGGAACGCAATTGCTACGCCTGGGCACGACATGGGTTCGCTGGTTTTTTACTCACCGAAGCTGCGCATTCTGATTTCTGCGGACGCACTGTGGGAACACAGTTCCGGCTTTGTGCCTCCGCAAGCCATCGATGCAAAACCATTAGCCGCCCAGCGCGCGACTTTCAATCGTCTTTCTGAGCTGGATGTTGCACTCGTCATCCCCGGTCACGGCCCGATGTTCACAGACTACATGGGCGCCCTGTCACGCGCCAGCGCGAAGCTCGAAGCATTCGCCGCAGATGACATGAAAATCGCCAAGAGCGTCGTGAAGGCCATGTTCATCTATTCGATGATGTGGCGCGGCGAGGTGGCGCTAGCAGATGTGCCCGCTTATGTGGGGCGCATCGGCGTGCATCGCGATTACAACGCGCAGTTTTTCAGGATGAGCGACGAGGCGTATACCAATTGGCTGGTCAATGAAGCCGTGCGCGCTGGCAAGGTTCGCGT
>JBDSYI010000068.1:0-4860 GCA_039925745.1 Casimicrobium sp.
TGTGGCCGCGCTGGGCATTGATGTCGTGCCTGTCGCCGATGGACTGAAAATTACCAGGCATTACAGCGGCGATCCGGAGCTGATCGAGGAGCGCAGCCCGCTCACGCGCGCGGAGTCGCGGGTAGAAATTGGAGAAATCATTACCGCCGTCAACGGACAAACGGTGAAATCGGCGAATGACCTCGCGCGCGAGTTACGCAATCGCGGTAACCGCCAGGTGTTGCTCGCGATCCGGACAACTGGTAGCGGCGTGGCGCGGCAGGTCATCGCCGTGCCGAACACGGCGGCGCGCGACGCGCAGCTTCGCTACCGCGCGTGGGAGCATGAGCGCAGAGGTCGGGTTGAGCGCGACGGCGACGGCAAGCTGGGCTACCTTCACGTGCAGGCGATGGGCGCGACCGACATGGCGCAATTCACCCGCGAATTTTTTCCACTGGTGAATCGTGACGGGCTGATCATCGACTTGCGTGGCAATAACGGCGGCAATATTGATAGCTGGATCGTCACCTTGTTGCAACGCCGTGCATGGGCGTTCTGGACGAATCGAAGTACTCGCGAGCCTTACCCGAATCAGCAGAGGGCTTTTCGCGGTCATATCGTTGCGCTAATTGACGGCAACACCTATTCAGACGGCGAAACTGCGGCCGAAGGCTTGCGGCGCCTGGGTATCGCCACGCTCATCGGCAGCCGCACGGCCGGCGCTGGCGTTTGGCTTTCGGATCGTAACGCGCTCGCCGACAACGGCATTGCACGCGCCGCCGAATCACCGTATTTCGACTTGCAAGGTCGCTGGTTTGTCGAAGGGCGCGGCGTGACTCCGGACATCGACGTCGACAATTTACCGTTCGCAACATTTAACGACGACGACGCGCAACTCAGCGCCGCGATCAAATTTTTGCGCGACAAAATCGCGAAGGAGCCGATTCCCGTGCCGCGCGTCCCTGCGTTTCCGGCGGTGGCAAAGTAGGCCGAAAATCGCCCACCACGCGCGATTTCGCGTCGCAGAATTAACAACTTTTAGCTGAAATGACCTTCTCATGGGGGCTAAGCGGTCATTACCCTAGTTATCGACTTTGAATGATTATCGCGACTAGCCCCAACTGAATATAGGTTTCGTGAAAAAGCTATTTGCCGTTCACTTGGGTAATGACGCGCCAATTTTGTGCGCATCGGCCAACGGCGCAACACATTTGCCACATTCAAATCCGATGCGATCCGTTTGTAACGCAACGGTCATCGCGGTGCAGCACATCTGTGAAATATTCAGACAACACTCACCAACCTTACAAATATTTACATGTTTCCTGATCATTTTCCCTCTCCCCTTAGCGGTCTCCGCGTGAAAACGCTCGCGCGTGCAGTCGCCTTAGCCGTTGCCAGCGCCGCAGTTACGGGCGCGCTCGCTCAGGCCGTCCCCGCTGCTGAAGATGCGGCCCCGCGCGCGAAGGAAGACGCGGTCCGTCTCGGCACCATCACCGTCACCGGACAGGGCAACAAGCTGGGGGCAGGGCAAATCCTCAACGAAGACGCTGTCAAATCACGCAGCACGGTGACCAAAGACGCGACCGAAAAAGACCGCACAACGGGCAATCCATATCAAGCGCTCGCGCTTTTGCCGGGCGTCAACACGTTCAACCACGACGCAACTGGTTTGTTCGGCGGCGGATTTACCATGCGCGGCTTCGGTTCCGATCAAATCGGCTTCACCATCAACGGTGTGCCAGTGAACGATTCCGGCAGCTACTCCGTGTATCCGCAGGAATACGTTGATCAGGAAAACATCTGCACGCAGAGCATTTCGCAAGGTGCGGCAGACGTCGAAGCTCCGCACGTGGGCTCGACCGGCGGTACCGTCAACATCAACAACTGCGATCCTGAAAACAAGCGACGCTTCCGCGTAACGCAGACGTTCGGCGGACTGCACCTGTCGCGCACTTTCGTGCGGGCTGACACGGGTCGTTTTGCCAATGACCGCGCTAAAGTCTTCATGAGCTACTCGCACACCGAAGCCGACAAGTGGAAGGGTGCGGGTAACGCGAAACGAGACCACTTTGATGCTGCTTTCGCCTTTGATTTCTCGCCCGAGAACCGCATCCTCGGCTCGGTGATGTACAACAAGGCAGTCAACAACAACTTGCAGACCTTCAGTCTGACTCAGCTCAACACGCTGGGCTACTTTGCTGACTATTCACCGACGTTTACGCCGGGGCACCTGACGCCAGTGAAAGGCACCGCGCAAATCGAAACCGGCCCGCGTTCGCCGCAGCAGTTCTACAACCTCGCGCGTAACCCGTTTGAAAACGCCATCGTCTCGTTGTCTGGCTCGTTCAAGCTTGCAGAAAACACTTATCTCAAAGTGCAGCCTTACCTCTGGTACGGCTACGGCACGGGCGGCGTGCAACAACGTGCACTATCAGAAACGGGCTTCCTGAACACCACGACAGGTCGCCTTGGCGCGGCTCGCGACTTAAACGGCGACGGCGACACGCTCGACACCGTCATCGTCGCCAACTCTAGCGTCACCAAAACCAATCGTCCCGGCGTCACGGCGGAGCTCAATCACACGTTTGGCGCACACCAGCTCAAAGTTGGCCTGTGGTACGAACGCGCCCAACACAAACAGACTGGCCCTGCCGTTGCCGTTGATGACAACGGCAATCCGGTTGATCTCTGGCTGCGCGAAGGCCGCATCACGCGCCCCGATGGCAGTCAGTTCAATTCGCGCGACTGGCTCACCGTCAGCCCCGCCTGGCAGGCTTACTTCTCCGATGCGTACTCCTTCATGGGCGATCGCGGCCTGTTGCAGTTCGGCGCACGCGCCCTGTCGGTCACCCGCCAATTCACCAACTTCGCCAACGAAGGTGGCAACACAGTCAACTACAACAGCACCTACAGCGTCGAGAGAAAATTCAGCGAAGTGCTGCCGCAGATCGGCGTTCGCTTCAACATTGATTCGCAACAACAGGTCTTCGCCAACGTCAGCAAAAATTTCCGGGCACCGCCGAACTTTGCCTACGCACCGACCAATGGCAACGTGACAATCACCAACGGAGTCGCCGTACTGACGGGCGACATCAATGCTGAAACTTCGATTACCACCGATCTCGGCTATCGCTTCCAGAGCAAAGCTTTGACCTTCTCTGCTTCGGCATTTAACGTTGACTTCAAAGACCGTCAGGCCACCGCGTTTGACCCCAACACGCTGAAATCGATTTACACCAATGCGGGCTCAGCACGCACGCGCGGTCTTGAGCTTGAACTGGGCACCGTGCCGATCAACGGCTGGTCTGCGTATGGCTCGCTGACAATCCAGAAGAGCAAAGTGTTAAACGACATTCGCACCAGCGCCAAGTCTGTTCTGCCAACCACCGGCAAACAGTTCTCGCTGACGCCGCAAATGCTTGCCGGTCTGTCAGTGCAATACGCTGCCGGGCCGTTCTACGTTCGCCTAAAAGCCAAGAAGACCGGTCGTCAGTACGCCACCCTCATGAACGACGAAGAAGTCCCAAGCTACATAACGGCTGATCTCGACGCCGGTTACAAGTTCACCGATTTCGGTTTTATCAAGAGCCCACAAATGCGCTTTAACGTGAGCAATATCGGCAATACCAAGTACCGCAACCCAAGCTCGGGAACGGTGCTCAACGCGGTCGCCATTGGCACTCAAAGCGCCGGCAACGTGTTCTACTATCTTGGCGCACCACGCTTCTTCTCAGTCAGCCTGAGTGCTGATTTCTAGACCGGCGTTACAGTGTTGCTCCGCCTAATATCGGGGTGACGCAGATAATAAAGCCGCGCCAATAGCGCGGCTTTATTTTTGGTAGTTTGTTGTTTGAAGACCTTGGAACACATGATGAAACGATTGCTCTGTCTTTCCCTTTTCGCATCGATTGCTTTGCTGTCCGCATGCAGCACCACGGGCGAGCGCCGCGCGGCGGTTGCTGACGGAACGCGCGCCGAGGTCGCGCTGCTTGAGACGACCGACCTGCACTCGAACGTGCTGAGCTACGACTATTTCCGTCTCGCCGAGGACAAAACGGTGGGTTTCGAACGCACGGCCACGCTCATCACGCAGGCGCGCAAGCAGTTTGCCAATACGCTGTTGTTTGACAACGGCGACACCATTCAGGGCACGGCGTTGTCCGACTATCAGGCGCAGGTCAATCCGCTGTCATGCAAAGACACACTTGCGATGTACAAAGTGATGAACGAGATGGGCTACGACGCTGGTGGCATCGGCAATCACGAGTTCAATTATGGTCTGTCGTTTTTGTCGCAGGTGACGGGCAGCCGATTCAACGTAAATCTGCGTGAAGGCGAAAAGCCGATTCCCGCGCAGCCGTGCGCCGGTCCAAATTTTCCGCTCGTGCTAGCAAACCTTTTGTCGGTAAAAGACCGGCAACCTTTGTTTAAACCGTACGTGATTCTCGACCGTACGGTGAAGGCGGTCGATGCGAGCGGTAAGCCGGTGAACGTCGCGATCAAAGTCGGTGTGATCGCGTTCACGCCGCCAAAAATTCTCGACTGGGACAAGCGCTGGCTCGATGGCGTGGTCTACACCGACGGCATCAAAGAGCTTGCCGAAAAGTATATCCCCGAGATGAAAGCAAAAGGCGCAGACCTCATCGTTGCGATTTCGCACGGCGGACTGGACGATAGACCCTACACGCCATCGCTCGAAAACGCCAATTGGTACTTGGCGCAGGTGCCCGGCATCGACGCCATGCTGATCGGACATTCGCATCAAGTGTTCCCCAACGCGGCGAGCACGATGAATCAATTCAATTTGCCCGGCGTCGATAAGGTCAAAGGTTTTGTCCACGGCGTACCAACCGTGATGGCGAATTTTTGGGGCAAAAC
>JBDSYI010000069.1:0-16845 GCA_039925745.1 Casimicrobium sp.
ACAGCATGAACATAGCTGAACTCAAAACAAAATCTGCCGCAGAACTCCTCGAAATCGCACTCGCCAATGAGCTTGAGAATGCGAACCGACTTCGTAAACATGACCTGATCTTTGCACTGCTCAAGCAGCAGGCGAAAAAGGGTGAAGCCATTGTTGGCGCGGGCGTGCTGGAGGTTTTGCCCGACGGCTTCGGCTTCCTGCGCTCCCCCGAGGCGAGCTATTTGGCGGGAACGGACGACATCTACATTTCGCCCTCGCAAATACGCCGGTTTAACCTGCATACAGGTGATTCGATTGAAGGCGAAGTGCGCACTCCTAAAGAAGGTGAGCGTTATTTCGCGCTGACCAAACTCGATTCGGTCAACGGTTTTCCACCTGATGCGGGCAAAAACAAGGTTCTGTTCGAGAACCTCACACCGCTGTTCCCGGACAAAGTGCTCAAGCTTGAGCGCGATATCAAGGCCGAAGAAAACATCACCGGTCGTGTGATCGACATCGTTGCGCCGATTGGCAAAGGCCAGCGCGGTCTTCTGGTCGCGCCGCCAAAATCCGGCAAAACGGTCATGCTGCAACACATCGCCCACGCGATTGCCAGCAACCATCCCGACGTCGTTTTGATCGTCCTGCTGATCGACGAACGTCCTGAGGAAGTCACCGATATGCAGCGCACCGTGCGCGGCGAAGTGGTCGCCTCCACGTTCGACGAGCCGGCCACCCGCCACGTTCAAGTCGCTGAAATGGTGATCGAAAAAGCCAAGCGTCTGGTGGAGCACAAGAAAGACGTCGTCATCCTGCTCGACTCAATCACCCGGTTAGCGCGCGCTTACAACACCGTGATGCCATCAAGCGGTAAAGTGCTTACCGGCGGCGTCGAAGCCAACGCGCTGCAACGCCCGAAACGCTTCTTCGGTGCCGCGCGTAACATCGAAGAAGGTGGCAGCCTGACCATTATCGCTACGGCGCTGATCGACACCGGCAGCCGTATGGACGACGTGATCTACGAAGAATTCAAGGGCACCGGCAACATGGAGATCCACATGGATCGCCGCATGGCCGAGAAACGGGTCTACCCGGCCATCAACATCGGTCGATCGGGTACGCGTCGCGAGGAATTGCTCCTGGAGCCAAGTGTGTTGCAAAAAACGTGGATTCTGCGCAAACTCTTCTCCGAAATGGACGAGATCGAGGCGATGGAAAAGCTGCAAAAGCACATGCGCGATACCAAGAACAATAAAGAGTTTTTTGAGGCCATGACACGGGCGCGATAGCGTCAAAACTCGCAAAAGCCGCGCTCGTTTAGCGCGGCTTTTTTTCGCGCCGGCGAATCTGCGATGAGCCGATTTTTGGATATCTACGCTGTTTGCTGTGTTGAACCCATTTTCTTAAGGAGCGGGCACATGCGCACAGTTATTCGACGAATTTTCATCTTGCCGTTGTCGATGGCAACCATCCTGATCACGGCAGCGGCGACCCTCACCATAGCTACCGTTGCCCGAGCGGATTCGCCGCAAATCATCAGCGGCGGTCAGGGCTATCAGTGCGTGCTCATGAAGACCGACGGCGGTGTCAAATGCTGGGGTTCCAGCTACGGTTTGGGCGCGGGGCCCTCAGCGTCTAGCGGACCGGAGCCGAAGGACACGCTGAATCTGTCCGGCGTGGTCACGCTGGCGGGCGGATCGAGCCATAACTGCGCGCTTCGCAACGACGGCGCTATCCTCTGCTGGGGCGACAATTTGTATGGGAGCGTGGGCGAGGCGAGCACCGCCACCCGCTATCTGACCACGCCGCAAATCGTCAACGGCATCGGCAGCGCCATCGGCATCAGTACCGGCGCGTCGGGTCAGCATACGTGCGCCCTTCTCGCCAATTTTTCAGCAAAATGCTGGGGCTACGGCACTAGCGGGCAGCTTGGCCACGGACTCACGAGCAGCAGCAGTGCGCCACAACCCGTATCGGGTGCCGACCTGTTCGCTGCCATTGCAACCGGGGCGTATCACACCTGCGCCGTCACGCTGGGCGGCGCAGTGAAGTGCTGGGGCTACAACAGCGACGGCCAACTCGGTGATGGCAGCAAAACCGATCGCCACGCGCCAACGGCGGTGATTGGCCTTGGCAGCGGGGTCGTGGACGTGGCGGTGGGGTTTGCTCATAGCTGCGCGCTGCTGGCCACGGGCACCGTCAAGTGCTGGGGCGTAGCCAGTCGCGGACAGCTTGGCAACGGCGGCCCCGCGAGCGGCAACAATCCAGATTCGACCACGCCGGTCGATGTATCGAGCCTGACCGGTGTCACCGCGTTGGCAGCGGGCTACTACCATAACTGCGCCACGCTGCTGGACGGTGGCGTCAAGTGTTGGGGCTCGCGATTAGGCGCGATTGGTGACGGCGTGCAGTGGACGTCCAGCGCCGATTATGTGCAGCCGACGCCATCCAGCGTGCTCGGGCTGTCGGGGCCGGTGGTGTCGCTGGGCACGAGTTGGGATTACGCCTGCGCGGTCGTGGTCAGCGGTGCAGTCGAATGCTGGGGCGCGCACCCGACCGGTGCGCTATCGAACGCGCAACAAACCCGCGCTACGGCACACGTTGGCCTGATCGCGGACCAGCGATTGTCGATGGCGGAATACCGTCACGCGGCGCTTGATTACTACTTCATCACGTCGCGTTATCAGGAAAAACTGCTGCTCAAAGCCGTCGCGCCCGAGATGCAACCGACGACACGCAGCTTTGCCGTGAACCCGAGCGGCTTTCAGGCCGGTGGCAAATCGATCACGCGCTTTTATTTTGATGCCGTAGCAAAAGGCGGCGCTCGCGGCTCGCACTTCTATACGCTGGTCGACAGCGAACGCACCGCGCTCATTGGACTCAACCCGAGCAACGCTGCGGCGCCACGCGTGCCGTACAACGAGGGCGTCGATTCATTCGCCTTTGCGCCCGCAGTGGAAGGCGTCGGCGGCAGTTGCGCTGCGGGACAAACGGCCGTGTATCGGGCATTTCGCGGCAATGCGCGGTTCCCCGATGACTCAAATCATCGCTTCACCACCGATCTGGCGCTCTACGACAGCCTGGTGAGCGCTGGGTGGGATGGCGAGGGCGTCAAAATGTGTGCGCCGCAGTGACGCCTGCCGGATTTTGCTAACTTCGGAACGGGCTCTGGCATGTTCCAAGTTGCGTTGTGCGGTGAGGCGGCCCGGTGCCCTGAATTTACCGTCGCATCGGTCTCCGTTCCACTCCTGCGCAAATTAGCACGATCGCCCTGCGTCGCCTTAGGTGGCCGTAAAGTTCATTCAGCTTTTTCTTAGAATGACGGTTTCACATGGGCTAGAAGCGCATCTATTCGGTAGTCGACTTAGCGTTAATTGTGGCTACTTAGCCGAAGCAGCAAGCTAACCATCAGAAAGCTGGTTTTCGATGTGAGCGTCAGATGGACCAGTTTTGCGATTTTTGCGCTTTAGAGCGTGAGGCCGAGACCCCCCGGTCCGCCTGTCAACGTCTGGAGATTGCATGACCAGATCACACCACTAAACCGGCTACGTCGCAGGTTGCAGGCGCAGCGTCGCCGCTACGGCGCTGATCGCCATCGGGCGCCGGGCACCACCAGCGCCTTCGGCATTAGTGTGGCGGGACTCGCAGATCGCAACATTCGCTGGGTCGCCACCGTGCGCGCGACCGAAGTGAGCAGTCAGTAGCGTGTAGCGTCAAGCCATCCCGTTTGGCCGGTGCTGCTTCCGCATTTGCCGCCGACGCGCGATGGCTCGGGATGCGATCAAATCCATCGAGCGCACTTCCCGACAGCGCTTATCGCGTCAGCGCTGACGATAGTCGCGCAATTTCGCTCTCCGCCCGCGCGATCGCCGCGCGCGTTAGATCCAGCTCTTTCGCCTCGTCATCCTGAAACAGCGCTTTGATCGACATTTGTGTCTCAAGTCCGGTCGTCAAATTATTCAACGCTTCGCGCCAAGAGGCCAGCCGCGCGGCGTCGGTTTGTTGCTCGCGTTCGGCTAACGCCGTCTGCGCTCGTCCAAGCGTGACCAGCACGCTGCCGCGAATATTTTTTCCCTGCAATTGCTCGCGAACCGCTTCCGGCAATTGATCCAGTCTGGCAAGCACGTCGTTGGCCAAGGTCACCACCTGCCCGATTTGTGTTTCCTCATAAAGCGCTTCCAGCATCGCAGTGTTAGCGCTGAGTCGCACAATTTGCCCGTGCATGTCCGCTGGGTCGGCGTCGACGAGCTCTGCGCCGTAACGCTCGGCTAGCCGCAAACTGTCGAGGCGCTCACTTCCCCGGCCCATCCGTTGCAAGACGGTCGCGAGCCGGATATGCGCGAGCGCGAGGCTCTTTTTTTCGCGTACGGCGGCGCTGCCCCCTTTGGCATTGCGAAGGCGCTCAGTGTGGCCCGCCACGGCACGTTGGATCGCGTCGTAAGCGTCGGTGAGCCCCGCGTTGTTGGGCTTTCCCATTTCGGCGCCAGCCAGCGACAGCGAGGCGATCAACGACAAGCGCTGCGCCTCGTCGGCCAGAGGCGTCGCCGCTGCCTCTTTTTGAATCTCGTCAAAAATAGTTCGGGCGTTGCTCAATGCAACGATTCGGCGATCCACGAGATTGGTCAGCGCAGTCGTTGTGTTCAGGTTAAACCAGGCACGACCGCGCGCGAGTTTCTGCTCAACGGTTTGCAGCGATGGTGCGAGCGCAGCAGAGAAGGAAATCGCCTTTTCGAGCATGGCGACGGCCTCATTATCTTGTCGCAACTCATCCAGAATTGGGCCGCGTCGAGCGTAAGCCTGCGTCAGCGATAGCGCGATGCTTGCGCTATCGGGCTTTACAGCAAACGCTTTCTCCAGAAGGCTTTGTGAACGGCTCGCGTAGTCGTCGGCAGTTTTTCCTTGAAGCAGGACGTTCGCGTAAAGCTGCGCAAGCTTGCCAAAACCCACCCCCGCTTCGGCCAAAAGGTCAGGATCGTCCACCGCGTCGCCCGCGAGATGATCAAGATACTCGCTGGCTTTCTTGAGTAGGCTTTGCTGCGCCTTCAGCGTACCCGGCACCTCGCGAATCTCATCGAAGAGTTCAAACAGCATCGTGTTCGAAATTTGCCGAATGTCGGTGAAATGCCGCTCGGCCTTGGCCTGCGCGTTTCGCGCCGCGTCCGCCTGATGAGTCGTAGCGACGATGCCGCCGATTAAGCCAAGTGCCGCCACGGACGCAAACACCACCGCCCAGCGATTGCGCTGCACAAACTTTGCGCCGCGATAGACAATCGTATCGGCGCGGGCGGTTACCGGAAGATTTTTGCTGTGGCGCCAGACATCCTCCGCCAGTTGCTGCACCGAGGCGTAACGACGCTCTGGCTCCTTGCGAAGCGCCATCAGCACAATATTGTCAAGATCACCGCGCAATCCCTTGCGCAAACGCTTGATCGCGGCCTCGTCGAGCGGGGGCGGATCGCCGTTTTCGTGCGCGGTTTGGGTGACAACCGTACTCGGTCGCGCGGGCAGCTGCTCACAAATTTCTTTGGCCAGCTCCAGCGGCTGTGTGGCTTTCGATTTATACGGACTCTGGCCTGTCAATAGTTCGTACAGGATGACGCCAAGCGCGTATACATCGCTGGCGGTCGTGATGATTTCGCCCTTTACCTGCTCGGGGCTGGCGTAGGCGGGCGTCATGGCAACAACGGTGGGCGCAGCGCCGACTTGCTCCGATGACGTCGGCTGCAGTAATTTCGCAATTCCGAAATCGAGGAGTTTTACTTCGCCTGATTCGGTGACGAGAATATTGCTCGGCTTCAAATCACGGTGCACGACCAGGCGTTGATGCGCGAAGTGCACTGCGTTACAAACCGACCGGAATAACGCCAGTTTTTGCGCAATGCTCAACGCGTGTGTTTGCGCGTAAACATTAATCGGCTGCCCGTCGACGAATTCCATCACCAGGTAAGGATGCCCGTCATCGCTGCTGCCGCCGTCGATCAACCGGGCTATGTTCGGATGTTCAAGACTCGCCAAAATCTGCCGTTCGGCACGGAAACGAGCCGCGATGTCAGCGCTCTGCTGAGTACCCAGCCCGTCGCGAATCAGCTTGATCGCAACCTCTTTGTCAAACGCCGAATCGGCACGAACCGCCTTGAACACCGCCCCCATTCCACCCTGTGCAAGTTCGCTCGTGATTTCGTAGGCACCGAGGCGACGCCCAATCCAGCTTCGTCGTGATGACGCAGCATCGTCGTCGAGTGCCGCACCAACAGCGCTGGCAACGTGTGTGGGGGAGAGCACCCCATGTTGTCGCGCATTCGCATCGGCCTTCAGCAGCGACCGCACCCGCTCGCGCAGCGACACGTCATCGCCACAGGCCCGAAGCAAATGCGCGTCCCGCTCGACTTCGTCCGGAATTTCAAGGCAATCAGCCGCAATCTCACTGATTTGGTGCCAGCGCGCCGGAGTAAGCACGTCAGTGTTCGCCATGGAACGAACCCATCGCCTGCTGCAGGAACAGCCGCGCAACCGACCAATCGCGCTTTATCGTGACAACCGATACGCCCAGCGCTGCGGCCGTCTGTTCAATGGAAAGATCGCTAAAGAAGCGAAGGTCCACCACCTCAGCTTGTCTTGGACTAAGCGCGTGCAGTTGCTCCAGCGCGCTATCCAGCGCCAGAAAATCCATCTCGTGTTGCAACGAAGTTTCTTCACCGCTCGTATTCGAAAAAAGCGCATCCGCACACCGCGTATGAAATGCCTGCTCGGTTCGGTCCAAACTCGTGACATCAACTTCGCCGCCGCGTTTAATGGCTCGTTTGGCCCGCGCATGATCGACCAGCACATGTCGCATCACACGAGAGGCCAGACGCATGAAATGGATTTCGCTCTGTACACGACTATCCCCGCTTTCGTGCAGTCGAGCGTAGGCCTCGTGCACCACCGCTGTCGCTTGCAATGTGTGCCCAGCTGCCTCTTTGCGCAGATGACTCTGCGCGATGCGTCGCAGTTCAGCGTACAAGCCGGGCGTGAGTTCAGGCAGCACTGATTCATCGCCATTGGCGAAGCGCCTGGTCAGTGAAGCGAGCGTTATCAGCGTTTGCGTTGATGACGGATCGGTAATCATGTATTGCAAATCCATTCCGGCGACGGTGTTGACGACGCGAGTAAAGTCGCGAGCGCAGTTTAGCGAGCGCTTGATGATTCGCCAAATAGGGCGCAAAGAGCAGGCATGTATGCGCAGCGAGCCACGACCATATCGACGCTCGAATGCCTCATTCTGGTGTTGAGGAATGCGCACTCAAACTTTCGCGAATGCGCAGACGAAATATTCGCAAATGTCGTTGCCCGCCCGCGTGGAAGTCGGCATTTTTTCGTTATAAGACACAACGCAATCCTGGCAATATTGCCGTTAGTCAACGCGCTGCGCACCTGAAAATACGTGTAGCCATTCCGCCAAAAGCACACCCTTGGCCTTGATCTATGGCCAGCGGTGTCGCACGGGCAGCATCACTGCAAAAATCAGCATGGTTTGATTGCCGAAAAATTGATGGAGGACTTCGGTTAGCGGGACGTGCTTCACAGAGGGTGCGGCAATGAAATCGTGCGTGCGACAAATACCGAGTCATTCGCAGGCGGTCGCGACCTTCACGACTTGAGGGGTACTTTGTAGCGTTCACGCCGCACGAAAGACGAAGTAGACCGCACCGATCAAACAAAGCCCTGCCCACAAAAAGTCCAGCTTCATCGGCTGCTCCATGTACATCACCGCGAACGGAACGAACACTAAGAGTGTGATCACTTCCTGCATGATTTTGAGTTGCGCGAGCGAGAACTGCGTTGCACCAATGCGGTTCGCGGGGACTTGTAATAAATATTCAAACAGCGCGATACCCCAGCTGATCAGCGCGGCGATCCACCACGGTTTGCCGGCAAGATTTTTCAAGTGGCCGTACCACGCGATTGTCATAAAGACGTTGGACAATACGAGTAGTCCTGCCGTTTGCGTCCAGATAGGCAAGCTTGTCATCGTTTTTGTTCTCCGCACAGGTCAAGGGTTTTTACCCAATCAAGTTTAGCCATCCGCTGAAATACTTACGGGCTAAACCTATACCTATTCTTATCGCGTCAAACCTTCGGTCGGTCGCGATTTGCAAAATACACAAGGAACTTTCATGAAACTGCGCCTCGTCGCCTCGGCCGTTGCAATCAGCGTACTTGCTGCGCTGCCATCATCTGCGTTTGCACAACAAACGATGAAAATCAGCATCTCGATCGCGCAAAATTCACATCAGGGCGTCGGCATCGATACCTTTGCGAAAGAGGTCGAGAAACGCACCAATGGTCGCATCAAAATTCAGCCTTTCTACTCAGGCTCGCTCGGTGGCGAACGCGAATCGATCGAGGCCGTGCAACTCGGGACGCAAGAGTTGACGCTTACCTCCACGGGTCCGGTACCTAACTTCGTGCCCGAGACACGCATTCTCGACATTCCGTTTTTGTTCCGAGACAAAGCGCATGCACATGCGGTGCTGGATGGGCCGATCGGGCAAGAGCTGCTCACCAAATTCGACGCCAAGGGCATGAAGGCGCTGGCGTGGGCTGAAAATGGTGTGCGTCACATGACCAACAGCCGTCGCCCGGTGAAAACGCCCGAGGATTTGAAGGGCCTGAAAATGCGCACAATGGAAAATCCAGTGCACATTGCGGCGTACAAAGCATTCGGCATCATCACGACGCCGATGGCGTTCCCAGAGGTTTTCACTGCCCTGCAGCAAGGCACTGTGGATGGTCAGGAGAACCCATTGTCGGTCATCATGGCGGCCAAGTTTGATCAGGTGCAAAAGTACATGTCCTTGACTGGGCATGTTTATTCGCCTGCCGTTATCCTGATGAACAAAGCCGCGTTCGACAAACTCTCGGCCGCAGACAAACAGGTATTCATGGACGCGGCGAAAGAGGCCGTGAAAGCCAATCGTGCTCGCGTGGCGGAGGACGATGCTAAGGGCGTGGCCGAGCTGCGCGCGAAAGGCATGCAAATTATTGAAGTGGACAAGGCCAAATTTGTTGCTGCGCTGGCACCGGTGAACGCAGATTTCGAAAAGCAGTTTGGCAAAGCGAATATCGACAAGATTCGCGCGGTGAAATAATTGCCGCGCGAGCGGTAGTACGTTTTCGAAGCCCGCCTAGCGCGGGTTTTTCGTATCTGCGTAGGGCAAATACCCAGCAGGATTCCGACCTGATCGGGTTGCCAGAATTATTGGAGCCGCAATCGTTGCACCCTGCAAATTACAAAAAGCGAGGAACCCATGAAACAAACTTTCCTGCGCATCGAGCGAATCACCACCCACGCATCGATGCTGTTGGCCTGCGCGATGCTAGCAGTCGCAGCGGGCCTCGGCGTGTTTCAAATCCTCACCCGATTCGTTTTGGAAAGACCGGCTGAATGGACGGAAGTGCTGATCCGTTTCACACTGATCTGGATGGTTTTTATGGGGGTTCCGATGGCATTTCGGCAGGGTGCGATGGTGAGTGTGGATGTGCTCTATCGCTGGTCGAAACCGGCAGTGCGCCGCGTGCTGGATGTGGCTGTGATGGTGGCGAGCCTCGCCCTCATCGCAATCATTATCGTTGTCGGCTGGGACTACGCACAGCGCGGTCGCGTGCAAACCATCATCGGGCTTGAGGAATATTCGATGTTCTGGGCATACCTGTCGATGCCAGTCGGCGGCTTGTTTGCGGTGATGGGGATCATCGGGAATTTCTTCGATCCAAAGCGGCTTGAACTGGAAACCGCTCAGTGAGCATGGCCATGCTTTTCACGATGGTGCTGTGCTTCGCGCTCACCATCTCGGTCGCAGTGTCCATTGGGCTCGCCGCGGTGTTCGGGATTTACATCGGCAACGTGCCGATGCTTGTGTCGGTGAAAGAGATGTTTTCTTCCATCAACAAATTTCCGTTGGCGGCGATACCGTTCTTCATTCTCGCGGGAAATGTGATGGAGACGGGCGGCATCTCGCGGCGACTCGTTGACTTTGCGAAGAGCCTGGTCGGCGGCGTCCAGGGCGGCTTGCCGATGACATGCGTGCTCACCTGCATGATCTTCGCGGCGGTATCAGGCTCGTCGGTGGCGACGACGTTCGCCATCGGCGCGATCCTGATTCCGGCATTGATCAAACACGGTTATCCCACGCCGTGGGCCGCCGCGCTTCAGGCGACGAGCGCAGAATTGGGCGTGATTATTCCGCCGTCGATCCCGATGATTCTCTACGGCGTTTCGGCCGAAGTCTCTATCGGCGAATTGTTCATTGCAGGCTTTGGACCGGGCCTGCTGATTGGTCTTGGTCTCATGCTGTTCGTTTTTCTGCTTTGCAAGAAACGTGGCTGGGGCAAAAACGATGGCGACGGACGATTGCCGCTTGGGACAGCATTTGTCGATCTCGGAATCATCATCGGCGCCGTTGGGTTGTTGCTGTTCGGCAGCCGCTACATTGCACCCGCCGTGCTCGACAAGGCGCTAAGTGAGCAGACCCTGGAGCGCTATTCGCATTTGATTGGCGTGACGCTATTCGCGGGCTATTTCATCGTGCTTTCATGCATCCCCAAGTTGCGCGCCTCGCTCAACGGACGTGCCGCCTATGCGCTGATGATGCCGGTGATCATTCTCGGCGGCATTTATGGTGGCGTGTTTACGCCAACAGAAGCATCCGCCGTAGCGGTGATTTATGCGCTGTTCGTCGGCATGGTCGTATATCGAGAGATCGGATTCAAAGACCTGTTGCCGATCTTCAAAAAGAGCACGCTGTCTTCGGCAGTCATCATGTTCATCATCGCCAACGCCGGGCTCTTCGCGTACCTCATCACGCGCGCCGGGGTGCCCGATGCGATCGGACTATTTTTGAAGGAGTGGCTACAAAGCCCGATGCTGTTTTTACTTGGCGTGAATGCGGCGCTTTTTATCATCGGTATGTTTATCGAGACGAGTGCCTCGATAATCGTGCTCGCACCGATCCTTGCGCCGGTGGCCATTCACTTTGGCATTGACCCGGTGCACTTTGGCGTCATCATGGTCGTGAACCTCGCACTGGGCATGATTACTCCGCCATTTGGCGTGAATCTTTTCGCAGCATGCACTGTCGCCAGAATCTCGCTGGATCGCATGGTGACCCAGCTGATTCCGTTTGTACTCGTCGTGCTGACCTGCCTGATGATTATTACTTACGTCCCGGGAATTTCTCTGTTTCTGCGCGATCTGGTTTATGCAAAATAGACGTCTGGTCTTCGCCCGAATTTACCTGCTTGAAAGCTTGTCAGGCAACGCTACGTTTCATGATGTGATGACGACGCTTGTCTGACCACCAGCTGCTCACCGCCCTCTGCTGTCCTCAATGCGGCGGCGCCTTGCCGAAGGCTGAGACTCACTGCATTACTCAGGCAAGCGCTGCCGTGCTACAACGCGCAGCCATTACTGGTGCCGACGATTTGTTGGCGAGGATTGAGAAGACGGCATCACTACCTGTTCGCTGGACTAGCAGCGGCAATACGCACGCCTCCGTTCGCGCTCGCTTCAATGATTAAACGCAGCGGCGCACGAAGCATCGCGTCCGATCATCTGCCCGGATGACCCTGCGCTTTGCAGCCCGCCGTTGCGCCAGTGCATGATGTTGTAAATGGCCGCGAACGTGTAGGCGGGCGCGTTGCCGCCGGACGTGCCGACAATCTCACCGCCCCGACGCACGCTATCGATGAGCCAACCGGGAAGCGTCAGATGGAACGGATTGCGCGAAACTTCGCCAACGTGACAGGCGAGCGCGCTGATCATATCGCCAACGTGCGCAGCGGTTAACTCGACAAGCAAGTTGGCATCGGTCATCGTCGACCAGTATTCAGTGAACGCCAGCGTAGTCGTGAAGTTCGGCGAATTCGTCGATATCGCGGCCATCGCGTCGAGCGTCAGATGATGCGTGCCGATGTGAGTGAGCTGCGCGTCGAGCGCGTGCGGGCAGAGCACGAGCGCAGGCCGCAGTGCCGTCAGCTTTGCGGCGAGCACATTGACGCAGTTTGCCCAGTGCGCAGGATCCGACTGGCGCGTTTGTAACGTGATGCGACTCAAGCCGCGTTCGGCGAGCAATTGCGATTCAAATCCGATACGCGCACACGCTGCCGAAAGCTCGTCGGCGCGTGCCGACTGTCGAGCGGTATTGCTGCCGTGAGTGACGGCGATATTGACGACACGCCACCCTGATTCCCGCGCCAGACGTAGTGGCAGTCCGGCAACGATGCATTCATCATCGGGATGCGGCGAAACCATGACGCACACCGGCGCCGGAGGATCAGAGGCGCGTTGCGGGTATGCCGCCGCCCAACGTGCCGCCTGCTCCGTCATTTCCGGCGGCGGCAGCGCCCTGGCGCTGAGCATGAGCGTTTCTATCGCGGCCACAAAATCATGCAGCGCGTGGGCTGAGTTTTTTTCGTTCACGCTTCAGCATAGCGCAGACAATCGTGCGGTGACAGGCACGATCGTCACGCCGCGAATTGGGCCTTACTGCTCCCGGAAATTAACATCAGCTTTCTCTTGTAGGGACATTAGCACAGGGGCTAGAGGCCATTTATTCCTATAATCGACTTTTGAATAAATCGACCTTCAGCCCCCATAAAAGCGTCATCTCACGATAAAGCTGATGTCGCTACGCCGCGGTTGGACCTAGGCGGTATTGCTTCAGCGCGTCGCTGCCGGCATTTCCGAAGACGTCAGTTTCTGATGTGGTGACTGCGACGGTGTCACCGGCAAGTGTTGTCACGTTAGCGGCAGCTCCTCAGCCGCAAGACAGCAGCCATTTCCAGAAACCGATTACGTGCTTTTCCATTCGCGAGCGAGCATTGCGTAGACAAACGTATCTCGAACGACGCCGTGATGATCACGGCATTCACCACGTAAATGCGCCTCTCGCGTAAAGCCGACACGCTCGAACAATCGCCAGCTGCGATCATTCAATACGTCGACCGTTCCCCAAACGCGGTTTGCGCCGATTTGCTCGAAAGCGAGCTTGCAGCACAGCGCGACCGCAGCCGCGGCGATGCCTTGTCCGCGTGCGCTTTTGCGTAAAAACCAGCCAATTTCGAGCGACGGAACATTCCAGTCAAAACCGTGAAATCCGGTGCCGCCGTAGAGCGTTTTTTCATCTTTGGAGAAGATGCCCATGATGAGCCCTTCGCGCGTCATCCAGCGACCCGCCATTTTCAAAACATAGTCTTCCGAGTCGGCCAATTCCTGAAAACTATCCGTCCACGCGACCCATTGGGCCAGCTCCGCGCGATCTTCCTGAACGGCTGCAAAATGGGCCGCGCCATCGCCATTTAGGTAAGGACGTACGACGATGTTTTCGCCAACGAGTCGCTCAGGCAATGAAAGCAGTCGCGGCCGCTCAATAGCGGGCATTAAGCCTCTCCTTTGCCTAAATTCGCCCCCGCTTTGAGCGAGGCTTCGATAAAGGGATCGAGGTCGCCATCAAGCACGGCACCGGTGTTGCCAGTTTCATGGTTGGTGCGCAAGTCCTTGATACGTGACTGGTCGAGCACGTAGCTGCGGATTTGGTGGCCCCAACCGATATCGCTCTTGGTGTCTTCGAGCTTTTGTTGCTCCTCCATACGGATACGCATTTCGTGCTCGTACAGGCGCGAGCGCAGGCGCTTCCAGGCGACATCACGGTTACTGTGCTGACTGCGGCCATCTTGACATTGCACGACGATGCCGGTCGGAATATGCGTCAGGCGCACGGCCGAATCGGTCTTGTTAATGTGCTGACCGCCGGCACCGCTAGCGCGAAAAGTATCGGTGCGAACGTCGGATGGATTAATGTCGATGACAATCGAATCATCCACCTCGGGATAAACGAACACCGACGCGAACGACGTGTGTCGACGCGCATTGCTGTCGAACGGGCTCTTGCGCACGAGGCGATGGATGCCCGTTTCAGTGCGCAGATATCCATAAGCGTAATCGCCGGTCAGCTTGATCGATGCGCTCTTCAGGCCCGCGATGTCGCCATCAGATTCTTCGAGCACTTCAACCTTGAATCCCTTGCGCTCACCATAGCGGCAATACATACGAAACAGCATCTGTGCCCAATCCTGAGCCTCGGTGCCGCCCGAGCCAGAGTTGATGTCGAGGAAGCAATTGGATTCGTCCTGCTCGCCCGAAAACATGCGCTTGAACTCAAGCTCTGCAAGCACGGCGGAAATCCTGTCAACGTCGGTTTTGAGACTTAACAGCGTCGCTTCGTCAGCTTCCATTGCCGCCAGTTCGAGTAGTTCGGCAGCGCCTTGTGAGTCTGCTGTCAGCGTGTCGATGTGGCTAATGACGTCGTCGATGAGCCGCTTTTCCCGACCCAATTCACGCGCCCGATTGGCATCGTCCCAGACTTTGGGGTTTTCGAGTTCGGCGTTGAGCTCTAAGAGGCGTTGCGACTTTTTGTCGTATTCAAAGTAACCCCCGAAGGTGATCGACTTTGCCGCGCGCCGCATTAATGGCGTGTTTGAGTTCGTTGCTTAAGTCGTCGACGTTCATGGAAATTGCATTTTTGTAGGTTAATGACCAATTTTATCGGCGATTGACCGCACGGCGGACCGCCCATGAAAAAGCCGGGGTTTGTCCCGGCTTTTTTCCTCAATGCCGCCCTGAGGGCTGCGTCAAGAAAGTCCTACAGCCACCACTACGCTATGTAGTAGTTATCGCCTGACCGACGCCCGTTGGCGGAACGAACGGCCCGCGATACCCACTAGCGCGATCGCAAGTATCCACCAAGGCACCGTTGGAACCGGGACTGGGGCTTCTGCCACGACGATCATCCCAATTTGAGCCACCGCAGGGTTGTTGGCCAATGTCACCTCGACGTCCGGTGTGTTCACGTCCGAACGCACCTGACCACCCGTCGAAGGCGGCACGAATGTCACCGTGTAGGTCGCCACGGGGGTCGTATTCGCGGGCACGAAGGCGATCACCGGCCAGGTGACCAGCCCGGTCGCCGGGTTATACGAACCACCGCCACTCACGGTGACAGCCGATGCTCCTGCACGTAACTGCAAGTAAACAACAACGTTCCCAGCTGGGCTAGATCCAATGTTGCTCATTACAACGGTAGCAGTTACAGGCTGATTTGGCAGCAGGTTTGCTGATGGCGACAACGTAACCGTCGTCGTCAAATCAGCTGGCGCAAGCAGCACTGTCGTTACCACCGGGCCACCGATGTCATCTGTTGGGTCAGGATCGTTCACGGTAGGCGGCGCCGTTACGCGCGACGAGTTCTGGAACGTTCCAGAACCCGGTGCAGTGCCCGTGACGACGATGGTGGCCTGGCTTCCAGCGGCAAAGGTTGGCAGCGACAGGTTGAGATTTCCTGAGCCGCTTGCTGCGCCGCAAGTCGCGCCTGCAGAAGCCGTACACGTCCACGTGACACCCGTAAGCACATTCGGGAAGGTATCCGTCACCGTGGCACCATCAGCAGTGGCAGGTCCATTGTTGGACGCTACCAGCGAGTAGCGGACCATACCAAACGGCAATACTGTCGCCGGACCAACCTTAGACATGGACAGATTTGCGGTCGTAGGCGGCGTGTTGGTCACCACGGTTGGAACTGAACTCGTATTGTTCGTTGGATTTGGATCCGTGATGCCCGGTGGATTGGCGACCGTAGCCGTATTGACGAGGTTTGTGGCAGTTGCAGGCGCAATACCCGTTACCGTGTAGCGCAGGCGTCCGTTCATCGGCATGGTTGCAATGGTTTGGCTGATGCTGTTGCCGGTTCCACTAGCAGCCGGACATATCGCCTGTCCGGACGCTACACAAGTCCACGTCACACTGGTGATTGCGGCCGGGACATTATCGGTAAACAACGCGCCGTCCGCCGAACCAGGTCCAGCATTCACCACGTCGATGACGTAGCGAATAGTGCCCAGCACGGAAATAGCGGCTGGCCCCGCCTTAATCACTGACGTATCAGCTTCACGCGGCGGCGTACCAACGTTCGTTGTAACCGTGCTTGTATTGTTCGAGGATATCGGGTCAACGACACCTGCTGGCGGCGTGATCGTCACCGTGTTTACCAGCGGGCCGGTAGCCGGTGCAGTCGCAAAGACAGTAAGCAATACACTGCCGCCCGAAGGGAATACCGGAATGCTGCCGCTGATCGTGGTGCTGGTCACGTTCAGTGGAATTGATGCGCACGGGCTCGTTCCGTTGCCGGACGTACCTGCACACGCAGCGCTCACGTTGGTCAGGCCCGGCGGCAATGTGTCGCTAAATGTGGCGCCATTTGCTGCAGCCAACCCGTTGTTAATCAACGTAATCGTGTACGTCATCGAGGCGCCCGCTGGAACAGCCGCGGGGCCGTTCTTCTGAACAGCCAAATCGGCTGTTGCCGTGCCTACGGTGATAGTCACGATCGCGGTATCGCAGACGGTCTGATTAGGCGAAGGCAGGCACAACCGGTAGGTATAAGTATCCGTACCGACAAAACCCAGTGGTGGCTGGTACGTACAAGTGGCAGGCGTCGCCGCGGTGCAACTCACTGTGCCGCCCTGCGTCGTCGTGCCACCCGTGCTCACCGTCGATCCCGGCGGATACGAGTCGTTCGGGCTCACCGGCGTCGTCACTGGCTGATTAAGCGTGGTGCTGTCCATGTCGTCAATGGCAATTGGCACTACCGGCGTGGTGGCCGTGCCCGTACCTGTGACTGGAGTTCCGCTTGGCGGTGTGCCCGTGCCCGTAGCAATGTTGGTCACCGAGCCGAATGCGGCGTCAGCCGCCGTCAGTGTGTAGCTACCTGTACAGGTGATCGTCTCACCCACTAGCAATATGGCCGGTGCGGCTGGCACACAGGTCAGTGC
>JBDSYI010000070.1:0-27646 GCA_039925745.1 Casimicrobium sp.
CAGCTGGAAAATTACCATCACGACGGCGACGACCAGAAGGATGTGCAACAAGCCACCCGCTGTAAACGACGTCACTAGGCCCAAAACCCACAAAATCAAAAGTACTACGGCTATGGTGTAAAGCATGCTTTATCTCCTATTGGAATGATGACGCTGAGCGAAGTGCGTCGGCGTTTTCAGATAAGATTTTTGCCCGCAGGGCGTCCGTGGCGAATCAGCGGAAAACTCTCCTTTTTGTAGGCGCTTTGCTCACGATAATTTGCGTTCACCCGGTTTCAACTGACATCAGAGAGCGCACGCCGTGTTGCCAAGTTAACTAGCAACGTGCCTGGCGTGCCAGTCGCGATGCCGGTGCGTGGCGGTTTGATCGAAGCTTAAACTGGCGCATCCAACGATAGCCGCAAACCATCTAAACATTGAAGCTATGAAGTTTTTCAGCGGCACGGAAACTCGTAACGCATTGCCATTTGATCGCCTGATTGAGGCGTTGCGGCAAATGTTCATTGAGGGCTGCGAAGTGCCGCTTCGGCACACTCACACACTGACCGCTGCCGATGGCAGCCAGGGCACCGTTTTGATCATGCCCGCGTGGCGTTCGGATCGCTATCTGGGCATCAAAACGGTCAACATTTTTCCCGGTAACGCCGCACGAGGTTTACCCGGTTTGTTCGCAACCTATGTGCTGTACGACGCTCGTACGGGTGAGCCTTTGGCGCAGATCGACGGCAATGAGATCACCGCGCGACGTACAGCGGCAGCCTCCGCATTAGCCGCGTCTAGCTTGGCGCGTAAGGATGCAAAACGGCTACTGGTGGTCGGGGCGGGTCGTGTGGCCGCCCTGATTCCGGCAGCCTTTCGGCGGGTACTTCCGATCGACGAAGTCCGTGTTTGGGCTCGAAAGGCATCGCAGGCGCGGGCGCTGGTAGATGCGCTCAAAACTGGCGGCATTGCGGCGAGCGTCGCGACCGATCTTGCGGTCGCGGTCGCGAATGCCGACGTCGTCAGTTGTGCGACGCTGGCGACCGAGCCCGTCATTGAGGGTGCGTGGCTCCGGCCTGGCAGCCATCTCGATCTGATTGGCAGCTTTACGCCCAAGATGCGTGAAGCGGATGACGCCTGCTTTGCGGGCGCCAGTCTTTTTGTCGACACGGGTGAAGCGTTGCAGAAAAGTGGCGAACTGCTTGGCCCTCTATCGCGCGGCGTGTTCGCTGCGGACGGTGTGCGCGGCACTTTGGCTGATCTATGTCGTGGAACGGTTTCAGGACGCCAGTCAACCGATGAGCGCACCGTGTTCAAGTCAGTGGGGACGGCGCTCGAAGATCTCGCGGCGGCGACGCTGGTCTATGAATCAGCGTTGTCACACGAATAGTCAGGCAGCGCGTAAAACTCTGACCGGAGCACCGCCAAACACTAACCGTGCCGATTCCCCCACAAGTCCAATGCCGACGGTAAAGCTCGATGAGAAACAGGCAAGGTATAACTTGTGCTCGTCGTCGCTGACCTACGTGCATTACCGTTAGTGTGAACATCATTCCACGCAGAACACCCACTATGAGCAGCATCACGATTTATCACAACCCCGAATGCGGCACGTCTCGCAACGTGCTGGCAATGATCCGCAACACTGGGGAGGAACCCACGATCGTCGAATATTTGAAAACGCCGCCTAGCCGCGATACGCTGCAATCGTTAATCGCGGCGATGGGGATTCCGGTTCGCGACGTGTTGCGTACTAAGGGAACGCCTTACGAAACGTTAGGTTTGGGCGATCCGAAATGGACTGACGGGCAGCTGATCGATTTCATGATGCTGCACCCGATTTTGATTAATCGGCCCATCGTGGTGACGGCGTTGGGCACGCGACTTTGCCGTCCATCCGAAGCGGTAATCGACCTGTTGCCGCAAGCACAGCTTCGCAGCTTTACAAAAGAGGATGGACAGGCTGTGATCAATGAAAAGGGTTGTCGTGTTGTCAATCTCTAACGTGCCCAATCTGGACGCCGCTGCATTTGACGTACTCGCACTTGATCGGCTTTTACCAACAACAAGAGCAACACATGCGCCGCGCATTTTGTTGCTCTACGGCTCGGTTCGCGAACGATCATTCAGTCGACTACTGACAGAAGAAGCGGCACGCCTGTTAGTTGCTATGGGGGCTGAAACCAAAGTATTCGATCCGCGTGGTTTACCTTTGCCTGATGATGCGCCGGACACGCACCCTAAGGTGCAAGAGCTGCGCGCGCTCTCGCAATGGGCGGAAGGCATGGTGTGGACTTCACCCGAGCGGCACGGAGCCATGACGGGCATCATCAAGGCGCAAATTGATTGGCTGCCGTTGTCACTCGGTGCTGTGCGACCGACGCAAGGCAAGACGCTCGCCGTGATGCAAGTGTCGGGCGGTTCGCAGTCGTTCAACGCCGTGAATCAGCTCCGCGTGCTCGGGCGCTGGATGCGCATGATCACCATTCCGAATCAGTCGTCGGTCGCCAAAGCGTTTCAGGAGTTTGACGAGCACGGACGCATGAAGCCATCTGCGTACTATGAGCGCGTCGTTGACGTGATGGAAGAGTTGATGAAATTCACGCTGCTCACCCGCGACTGTTCGACCTATCTGGTGGATCGGTATAGCGAGCGTCGCGAAAGCGCTGCCGAATTGTCTAAACGCGTGAATCAAAAAAATATTTGAAGCTTTGCCCGTGAGTGTTCTGCGTGTGATATCGGTGATGTTGTGAATCGCAAACGCGCGGCTTTGAGCGCCGTCAAAGTAAATCCACCGAGACCAAGAAGCATTACCTAACCCGCGACAAACGATTACGTGTGCGGGTTTGGCTTAGGGAGCAGCGGGCTCGTCGCTACTACGCGATGCAATGCGAACGTCAGCAATCCGGCGCGCTGATTTTGGCTTCGATGGGGCTCGATCAAGGAACTGCGCAATTTCCACGATATCGTCCGAGGCAAGTATTTCTGAAAGAAAATCCTTTTCTGCGGCGAGCTGTCGTACCAACGCAAGCAAAGACTGGTTGGGTATCATGTGCGGCGAAAGAGCCGCCAGATCGTCCGATGCACGGCTCCAATAAGCAGGATTCAGAAACACCATCGGCGTTGGCGACATCGCGCCCCGGTAGTAGTTCTGCGTGAGGTCTTGAAACACTTCTTGAACGGTACCTGCGCTACCTGGCCCGAATATGATTCCACCGGAGGCGACCGTAACTAGGCCGTCCTCGCGTAAGCTGTTGTTGAACAACTTGGCGATGTGCGACGCAAACAGGTTAGGGGGCTCGTGACCATATCGCCAGGTTGGCATCGCTAGACTCGTCTGCTCGCCCTCAATCGGAGCGTTCCAGTTGCCGTTGAATTTGGCGCGCACCGCAGCGGCGGTTGACAGCCACTCGTGCGACTTGAAGTGCTTCTGCGGCAGCGCGGCGAGCGCATGTTCAATCGCGTCGTCTGGCTGCGTTGACAAAAAAGCGCCGAGGTTCGCAGCCTCCATCAATCCGGGCCCCCCGCCGGTGACGACCATGTAACCCTTACGTCGAAGGTCGCGTGCGAGCTGAACGACTTGCCTGTAGTCCGATACGTTGCGATGGACGTCATGGCCACCCATGAACGCGATCGCGGGTCGACGATGGTTAGTCAGAAAGCGCGCAGCGGCATGTTCGATTGAGGTGTCATGCAAGCGCGTCGATGCGCTTTGTGCAATGTCCAATGAATTGGGCGTCACACCATCCTGGCTCATGAAGAACGCCCATCCTTTATGGTCGGGTGTGTGCTGCCAGGAATCCACCTTCACTGGATCAAACCCGTGATACAGCGAGGCTGCGTCGTATAGCTTGGTCGGAAAGCAAACGAAAGGCAGCGGCAAAGCGCCGACGTCGGGCACCACATGCACGTTCTGCCGCAACAACTGTTGTCGCAACGTGTCATCAAATTTGCAACCCAGTAGCACGCATCCGGTGAGATCCGTCGCTGCAAGCTCCTGAGCGAAAGACGTGAGGTCCGTGTGTTGGATGATTGCCGGTTGTGGCCAACCGAGCGCCAACCAAGCTCGCACCGCTCGACTATTCAGTAGTTCTTTCATGGTCTTCTGCATCCCCGCCCTTCTAGACCGATTTTGCAGGTTCGTATTCGCCTTTGCAAGGCGATGCGTGGGGCGCTGGATGCAACCAACTCACAAAATATTGCGGGCTGCGCGTCGGGATCGCAGGTGTACGATCACACCATGGCGATTGAAAAAAGTTCTGCTGCACGACCTGGCGGCTCAGCGAGTGAGCGCGGTGCGCTCAAAGCTATTGCCCTCTTCGAAGCGACCAAAGGCGTCGCCGCGCTCGCAAGCACGATTGGCCTGCTCAGCCTGCTTCACCACGATTTACACCATCTCGCATTGGAGTTAGTCGGGCATTTCGGACTCGATCCCAAGCAACACTTTCCCGCTCTGTTATTGCAGTACGTTGATCAGGTGAATGGCACGCCGCTGCGTTCGGTGGTGTTACTGGGCGGCGCGTACATCACGATACGACTGGTTGAAGCATACGGGCTGTGGTTTGATCGCAGTTGGGGTGAGTGGGTCGCGGCACTATCAGGTTCGCTCTATGTGCCGTTTGAGGTCCAGCATTTGATTCATCAAACCACAATGATCAGTGCACTGGTGCTGCTGTTAAACCTTGGCGTGGTTGGGTTCATGCTCCGCAGGTTGTACGAAAGGCGCAAGAGACGACGTTGAAAAAGGCGGCGCGCAACTTTGACGGCAGCCCGGGATATTCACAGCCGTCGGCAATCCCGTTGCCATACATGTAGCTCAAAAAGTCATTCTTTGTGTTCGCCCTGAGAACCTGAAAATTGGCGCGGGCGGAGAGATTCAGGCCCGCGTCTATTCCACGCAGCCATCCGGAATCGAAACCGTGGTTAAGCTCATGCTGACGGATCATCTGCTGACTTCGGTGGCCTTCGGTGCCATTGATTTCGCAGTCGATACGGATATTGAATTCGATTTCATTGAAGGTCGTTGCATCCTTTTTGATGGCGAAACAATGGTTAATCTGGAGCGCGGGAAACTACGGGTCGATTACAGCTAACCAGACTGATTGGCTTCAAATGAAAGTGCGCGTGTAACTGAACTGTAAGTACCGCTCACTTATTGTTACGTCTTACTCTATCGGCGTGGTCGCATCGGTGAACCGTATTTGCATCGCGTGGACTAGCTGATGAAAAAAGTAGTTGGCACCTGGAAGATGGCGGGCGTTTACTGCCGCGCCAAGAAGCCAGAGTTCGAAAGCAAATTAAACGTCCAGTGATGTTGAGCGGGCCCTCAAGCAGCTCGTTTCGACACCGCATTCGTATCGCCGTTTGACCCATCATCAATACAAAAACCCATGAACCACATCAAACCACGCCTTCTGTTTCTCGGGCTTCTGATCGTTTCGATCATCCTCGTCTTTTCCAACTGGCATCAGTTATTGATGACCCACAAATACTCCATGAAGGTGGCTGCGTTCGCACCTCTGTGTGGTGTTGGCGGACTCTTTCTTATGGCTTTCCCGACCATGGCGGGCAAGCCGCACACCGTAAAAGAAAAGACCTTAGTGACCATTGTTCTTGTCATTGGCCTGATCGCAGGTCTTGCGAATTGGTATCTGATGGATCCCGGATTTTTCAGACACTAACGGGTCGCGACCTAACTTGCAGCGCGACTGCAACGTCCTCTCGTCCTAAGCGCACGGTAGAACCCTATCTCGCGATGAACGCTACACAAAAGAGCTAACGCCCATTGCAAATGCTAGCCGCCGCAGGCACCGCAGCAGCTAGTCACGCCGTGTTTGCCTTTGAGTTTGGTCACTGCAACTCGCCAGACCTCGGGGCCGCTTTCCAGATATTCCCAGGCGAAGAGATTTGGTTTCTCCATCTCAAACTCACCTCGCATTGCCTCGGGATCGTTTTCGCTGAGAAGTTCCATCGTCGCGTTGACGCCGAGCTGGTCAAACGTCCTGAAAACCAAAGAGAGACGACTGTTCGACTGAATTAGGCGAGTGTCAATTTGTATAGCGTTGGCAATCTGTGTCATGGAACATCTCTATTGTGATTGAACGATCATTATAAGATGTATATATAATAAACCTTATAGATCCGTCACGAACCATCTCACTTAAATGCCTTCCGTTTGCAGCGCCACTCTTGCGTTTCTCGTCGAGATGTTCGGGGCCTTGTATGGGCGCGTTCAGTTTGGTAAGCGCCCATGAAACGCGCTGAAGCACTCCAAGGCCTGTCCCGCGAGCATCAGGAAGTACTGGTGTTAGCGCGTCGGGCGTGCGCCAATGAGTCAGATCCGCACGGAGCAGATGCGCGGGCGCTGTGTGCCCACTTGCTTGAATGCTGGCCGCGCTTTGCGGCGCATTTCGCATTGGAAGAACAGACTTTGCTGCCCGCTCTGAACGTTGCGGGCCAAGGCGAATCTGTTGCCCTGGCGCTGCTGCAGCATGCTGCGCTTCGCGAATTGATAGAAAAAATACGCCTTGGCGATCTGCGGGCTTTACATCCTTGGGGAGTGGCCATGGCCGAACATGTGCGCTTTGAGGAGCGCACCTTGTTTCCTATGGCGCAAACCGTAATCGAACCTTCCGAGCTGATCGAAGTGATGAACCCGTCAGCCTTGCAATCATCCTCATCAATCTGAAAGGATAAATTTATGTCACAAGCCTGCAATCACACGTCGCCCGAGGCCATTTACCCGTTCGACGCCCGCGGCGTAGCCAAGCGGTTTCGCCATGCCGCCATTTTTGGCGCGCTTGATTCACTCACCCCCGGCGAGACGATGCGTTTTGTCAATGACCATGATCCGCTACCGCTCTTGAACCAGCTTCAGGCGCGTTATGGCGCTGGGGTGCAAATTGCTTATGTTCAGCGTGAGCCGGGTGCCATCGTGATCGATTTCAACAAACAAAGTGCTTCGCAACACGAATAGCGGTCCTTCTGGCGCAAGTCGCATAAGCTTTTTGTCACGCGAAAACAGAGGAATTGCTTATATAGCTTTTTATCGAATCCTATGTTTTACCGGGGCTATGCCCTCAAAATCGTCCAAGTTGATAAACACGGTTTTTGGCGGTCAGTCCCGCCCTGATGGCTATTTCAACGCAAAGCTGATGGCGGGATTTTCAACAGCGTAAATCGCTCAATTTCAATCCTTAGTTCAAGGGCTTGATTGAGTAGGCACCACATATTGGCGCGAAAAGGCGTAACGCGCCAAAAAAGCGCTTGCGCGCCACAAATATTGGCGCGATAATCTCATTACGTGCCATTTTTTTGACTTCTTGTGCCAAAACCCCATTTACAAGCGGAGCTGAACAAAATCGTCGAGACCGTTGGCGCGCATGCGGGCGGCTTGGGCGTCGACGCACTGCTGACCGCACTTGGCGACAGTATGCCGCGCCGCACAGTTCAGCGACGGCTGGCGCAGCTCGTTGACGGACAAATTATTCGCACTATCGGGGTCGGGCGTGCGACGCGTTATCAGCGGGCGCTACAGGTTCCGCCAGCGAACTTCGCTGCCGAACCCGTTGGCGAGTATCAGAGCAACGCGCCCGCCATTCCGATGTCACCGGAAGGTACAGAAATCCGCGCCTACATTCGCTTGCCGCGTCAGCAGCGCCGCCCCGTCGGCTACAAGGTCGAATTTTTAGAAGCCTACCAGCCGAACGTCACGGCCTATTTGCCCGCCAAACTTCGCGAGCAACTGTACGAACTCGGTCGCTCACCCACGACCAATGCGCCAGCGGGCACGTTCGTACGCGACATCCTGAGTCGCCTGCTGATTGATTTGTCATGGGCTTCGTCAAAGCTGGAGGGCAACACTTACACGCGACTCGATACTGAACGTCTGATCGAATTTGGCCAGTCCGCCGAAGGCAAGGACGCGTTCGAGACGCAGATGATCTTGAACCACAAGGCGGCCATCGAGTACTTGGTGTACGACCCGGTGCGCGCGGCGCTCACGCCAGACACGGTGATCGCGTTGCATGCGCTGCTCTCCGACGGCCTGATGCCCGACCCGCTTACCTGTGGCCGCATTCGACACCGTGCCGTGGACATCGGCGGCAGCGTGTATCTGCCCATCGCGCTACCGCAGCGACTCGAAGAGCTGTTCGCTATCACGGTGAACATGGCCGCAGAGATTCACGATCCGTTCGAGCAGGCGTTCTTTCTGATGGTTCATCTGCCTTATCTGCAACCGTTTGAGGACGTGAACAAGCGCGTCTCGCGTCTCGCAGCCAACATTCCGTTCATCGCTCACAATTTGTGTCCATTGTCGTTTGTCGACGTGCCGCAACAGGCGTATGTTGACGGCGTGCTCGGCGTCTACGAACTCAACCGCGTCGACCTGCTGCGCGACGTATTCGTGTGGGCGTATGAGCGGTCATGCCAGCAATACGTCGCCGTGAAGCAGCATCTGGTGCCGCCCGACACGTTCCGCCTGCGCTACCGCGCGGCGCTTAACGAAATCGTCGCAGCGATTATTCGCAACACTGAGCCCGCGACCGATGCTGTTGTCCGCGCGAGGATGCCGCTCGCTGTGCTGGAGGTTGATCGCGAGCGATTTGTCGAGCTGGTGCTGAGCGAATTCAAAAATCTACATGCGGGCAACGTCGTGCGCTTTGGTCTGCGACAGCTGGAGTTTGCGGCGTGGGAAGCGAAGCATCGTGCGCCTGCTTAGCCCGATCAAGTTCAGCGACCCGACTGAACCGGATTATCTGGCGTTCATTACGGCGATGGAGCGTCTGGGCGAGTCCAAGGTACTCGTGCACTGTCAGGTCAACATGCGGGCATCGAGCATGACATTTTTGTATCGAGTGATCGTCGGTCACGAAAAGCCAGAGCAAGCCTATGAATCAGTCGCGCGCGTCTGGTCACCTGAAGGGCCGTGGAAGCGTTTGATCGTGGCGCAACTCAGAAAGGCGGGGATTGCTTTTGAACCTTACTGACGGGACGGGTTGGAGTCAGTCAGTGAACGTGAATCTAAGCGGCTTTACCGAGTTCGTGCAAAACCAGCGCACGATACACAGCGCTATGTCCCGGCGTCGGCACGCCGTACTGAAGCCCGAGATTGTGTATCCGTCCCGACAACCAGCGCAGCTCCAGTGGTTTGCCACGCTCCAGATCTTCCGACATGGAGGAGCGAAACGCGTAGGGCATGCCCTCAAGTTTCGTCATGATTTCGTCGCCAAGGTTTTCGCGAGCTAACTTGCCTGCGGCGCGAGCCACAGCGATGCTCTCGTCGATGAGTTGTCGTTGAAATATTCGGGTTTCGGCATGCGCCAGAATCTGGCCCATGCTCGCGCGCAGCAACGACGTTGAACCCGACAGCGCAGTCAAAGCGATGAATTTTTCCCAGATGACAATATCGATGTTGTCTGTCGCTTTTGCATCTAGCGCTGTGGCGCGCGCGCAGGCTGCGAAAAACTCCGCCACTACCGGGTCACCTTTGGCCGCATCCGCCACGATCATGTGCAGGCCGCCGGGGCTGCGAATGACCCCTGGTCGATCAATCACCGCCGACACATAAATCACGCCGCCACGCACCTGAGCACCCGCGACATGCGGAGCGATCATGTTGATGCTGTCGATTCCGTTCTGTAAAGTCAGGATTCGCGTCTGCTCCCCAATCATGGGGCCGAGCGAGCGCGCCGCAGCCTCGGTGTCGCCCAACTTCACCGCAAAAATGATCAGATCAACGGGACCGATATCAGACGGATTTTCGGTGGCCTTGACTGACGGCAGATGAAGCGGATGAACCGGGCTCTCGATCTTTAGTCCATCGCGCCGCATGGCCTCAAGGTGCGCGCCACGCGCGATGAACGAGACGTCCTCGCCAGCCGCCTGAAGACGACTCCCGACGTAGGCACCCACCCCGCCAGAACCCATGATCGCAATCCGCATAAACCGACTCCGTTGTTTGTTACGTTACGTTGACGTGCTAAGGCTAGGGCGCGGCACACATCACCACACCCTCATTGACCCAACCACGCGCCACGACCTGTGCGATGGAACTGACACTCGTCGTAAAACGGTGGTTTCCGTCTTTGCCCAAAACCGAGCCGTTGTTATAGGCCCGGAAGACCGGCGTCGTATTTGCCGGACAGCTGCCGCTTGCGGCGGGCGTCGTGATGAAATCGAGGCTTTCGAAATTCAGTCGCGGCTGCGTCGCTGGCGTGCTGGCCTGCAAGTTTTTGAGCAACGTGCATTCAGATTCGACAGCTGTATAGAAATGTGAGTTTGGTCCTGGCGAGACACTGCCATAAAAGCGGCAAACCGGTGTTGTCCCGCCCTGCTTGAACCACTCGCCAGTTCGTGACCAGCCAGGCGCGACGCCGCCGTCAAGCAGCGCCTGATCGCTCGCGCTGGCGGTGATGAAATACTGATCGAGCGCGGCGTAGTAATACTCGACAACCGCAGCCGAAGGCACCGGGACGCCATTGAGTGCGATTCGCTTGCCCTCACCCGGTGGCGTGCAGGTGAACGTGAGTGGCTGACTGGCCGAAGCCAGAGCGCGCAACGCCGCCTCACCCAAAATTGAACCGCTCCGCATCTGCCATCTACCGTCGCGCAGCATGAGTCCGGTGTTCGCAGCGCCGTCAATATTGGCCCGTACGATGAGATCACACGCGGCTCTCGGCGTTGTCACTTGAGCCTGATTTTTCAACAAAGTGAGCCGCGATTCAACGACATCGGTCGCGCCCGGACGCCAGGTAATTTGCTGCCCAACCACCGGTAACAGATCACTGTCCATTGCCAGAACGAACGCCGAAACCTGATCCCGAGTTGTTGCGGCTGGTGCCGGAAAATTAAACACCGGGTCGCTGAAAAATGTAGCGAGCGTGTCAACGCCGCCATCATTGGAAAATCCAAAGCCACGAATTTGTGGGCCGGTCGACGGTCCCGCGCCGAGGCTCGCACCAAACATTCCTAGCTTCGTGTAAACGTTGCGCAGGTGCGGCACCTTGAAGTTCTCGGTGATGCGGAAGCCCTCAAACGACATCAATCCGCCAGTGCCAAATTGACCCGACGTGGGGTTCAACGCGTGGCAATGATTACAACTTCCCAAACCCGTAATGTTGTTGACGTTAAAGTAGATGTCACGCCCCGCCTGCTCTGTAGCGTTAAGCGAATTGTCGAGCGCGCGCACCGGATTTGGCGGCATCTTCAGTGCCATCGCGAAATCAGTGAATGCCTGCATATCGGCATCGGAGAGTGGCGTCTGGCGACCGACCAAGGCAACAAACGCGGAGTTGAATTCCTTGAACGAGGCTTCTTCCAATGTTTCGGCACTGCCGCGCACGGTTTGCCGCGTGCCTCCGATGCGATCGCCACGCCAGTGTGTGGGGCCGTTCTTTGCCATGCCGCGCAACGTTTGCGTTGTCATCGGTCCCTTCATCGGATGAAATTTTGGCGTGGTTTTTGGGCTGTTGGCGACGTAGGCGTTGGTGTTGGTTTTCTGTGGATCGTCGGGGTTGCCCAGGTCCCACGCGAGGTGATCAAGATCAGCGAACGTGTGACACGATGAGCAGGAACTGGTGCCGTTGCTTGACGTGAAGTTGGCGTCGTACAACATACGACGCCCGGCTTTGACTCGAACACTGTCAGGCGTGAAAAGGGGGTTCGTTTTGAGGACTGATTTGCTCGCCGTGTCGATCACACTGACGCTGTGCGCAATGTGCGAATACACATAGAGGCGCGTACCGCTCGCGTTCAACGCGAGCCCCGCTGGGCCGTCCGGTACTGCAATGTGATTCGCACTGTTCGCCGAAAACGCAGTCGTTGAAAGCGTTGCAGTCGGAATTACCGCCACCTTGGCCGAACCGAGTGCAGCCACATACAGCGTGTCGCCGTTGGGGCTGAACACCATCGCCGTGGGCTGCGACAGACTTCGGGCTTTGTCTGCAGCGCTAATCGCCTGCCCTTGCGGCAAGCCGAAATTCACGTGCGAATTCAGATGCACGGCGTCTACCGCCCCGCTTGCAACGTCCACCACACTGATCCGGCTTTCGGCAATGCGCCCGCGCACGGTCGTCGACGTGAGGCCAGGCCCTTCAAAACGAATGTGATTCTTGGCGTCAGTGTTACTCACGTACACCTTGCCACTGCTTGGATGCACCGCCAGATTGAACAGCGTGGTACCGACTGCGCTCACCTTTGACTTGACTGCGGGCGTCGCGGCATTCGCGTCGATGGCAAACAGGTCGTAATCGGGCAATGAAAATTTGACCGACGATGACCAATCCGTCTTCGCCTCGTCGCGCCAGGCCGTGCCGTCGAATTTGACGATCAAGCCAGTCTCGGGCGAGCGGACACCGTCGCTGCTGTTTGAAGGTGACGGCTTGCGACCGATAACCACATCTCGATGCAGCGTCGTTGTGTTGTTGCCAGAAAATAGTGGTGCTGAATAAACAGTAGCGCCGTCCTGACTGACCGCCAGAGCCCTTGGCGTGTCAGCAAACAGCGTGAGAATCGTCAGCGGATTGCCATTCAAACTATCGTCAAGATTGCCCGCGTCAAACACCCAGACGTCCGCTCGCCCCTGACCCGGGGCCATCAAACTGGTCGACGTGATGTTTGGGCGATTTTGCCCACGAAACGCGGCAGTGATAAAGGCGCGATCCCGATTCGGCCCGGCAAACACGATGTCTCTCGGCTCATCACCCACCTGCAACGTACGCAGCACGCGCGCCGTGCCATCCAGCCGCACTACGCTCACCGAATCCGACAAATGATTGACCACCCACACTTCGTTCGCATTGCGCTCGGCCACGGCAACCGGTTCCAGTCCGACCGCGACACTACTCGCCAGGCGCAACGTATCGCCTTCTACCGCGTAAATTTCCAGGCATTGCGCGGGTCGGTTGGTGACGAACAAGCGCTTGCCGTCGGCCGACAACGCGATGGGCCGCACCGGACCGGACTCAAACACCGTCACGCTACCGGCGATACCGTCATCGGTCACGGCGTCAGCCCCGGTGCCGCATTGAAACACCGGCTGCTGCAAGATCGCACCAAGCGACTGTTCAACCGCCGCGTTCGATGCCGCGACTTTTGCGCTTTGGCCCCCGAAACCGACTAGCCCAAGCACTGCAAGCAGGAAGAAAAATGCCGCCACAGGACGGTAGAAATTTTTACGCATGGTGCTTTCGCGGGCCGACGGATGCGATGGATTCTACGGGTCGCCTTGCACGTCAGTGCATCTGTTACATCGCACAATTCCTGACGGGTCCAACATTCAGTGAACACGCTGCAAACAGCGTTTGTGCACACGATGGTGCCGCACATTTTGCCTGCTTACGGGAACGATTCCGGGTCAAAGTTTACGTCTGTCGAAGATTCAGCTTTTAGACGAAATCCTTATTAGTAATGGGCTAAAAGCGAATTGAGTCATTTGTCGACATTATTACTTTTCAGCCCCTGCCCTTATCGAATGTAGGTTTCGTGCAAAAGCTAATTCACGTTACTACAACCATTCGTTATGCGCTATTGGTCGTCTGTCGTGGCGCTCTGTCCCGTAGCAGCAGTTGTCGGCGAGCATTCGCTTTGGCCGCGCCGCGCGGATTCGGTGGCGCGGCCACTGTAGGCGAAACGTAGGGATTGCTGCACTAGCCTTTGTTGTTGAATGGGGTGCCCACGCCATGTACTCGCCCCCTGACCCGCGAAAAAAAGTGCCTGCCATGACCCGCCCGTACGATTGCTCAATCCTGTCCCTTGCCGCATGCGCTCGTCGCGTTGGCGCGCTCGTCGTAACCGCATTGATAAGCGCGTCTCCCGCGCTGCACGCAGGTAATCCGACGAATCCGATTCTTTTCGTAACTCAGGTGCCGATTCCGGAGGAGGTGAATTCGCGCGATGTCACGCAGAGCTTCATGTCCATCGCCTCGCCGTTCTCAAATCATCTGGCAGACACGTTGCACGCGGGGCGCGGCGGATCGCTGTGGGTACGCTTCAACAATGGGCAGTTAGTGAATTTACTTACGGTTGCCGACTGGGGCGCAATCCCTGGCGGGCAACCCACAGCCGACGCGATGGCGGTGCGCAATCCGTCGGTTAACTGGACTGCAACCAAAGCGATTTTCAGCATGACGACGGGCAAACCGAGCGGCCCGGCGGACACCACGCAATATCTGTTTCAGCTCTACGAAATCACGTTGCCCACGCAGGCGCAACTCGCAGCGAGCGTCAAGCCGGTGCTCACTAAAGTGGCGAATCAACCGGCATTCAACAACGTATTTCCGACTTACGCGCAAAATGGAAAAGTTGTGTTTTCCAGCGACCGGCCTTACAACGGGCAGGCCCATCTGGCGCAGCGCGAGGAGTATTTGAGTCTGCCCACGGTGAGCGGGCTGTGGACGCTTGACCCGACAGACGCGACGTCGCTGAAAATTTTGCACCATGCGCCGAGCGGCGCTTTCTACCCCTTCGTTGATAGCGCAGGGCGCGTAATTTTTACAAACTGGGATCATCTGTCGCGCGACACGCAGGCGGTCACGGACTCACGTCCGCCCGATCCCGCTTACAGCGAGACGTTCACGCAAACGGCGAACGGGTCGGGCAATTTTGTGGACGAGACGGCCGCTGCCGCGTTCACCCAAGTCACCGCGATGAGCGCGAATACATGGGACACATTCCCCGAGCCGCGCAACTTTGATCGCAAGACGCTCGCCACGAATTACCCCGGCTTGAACGGCAATGCGCTCAACCTGTTTCTGCCGTGGATGATCAATCAGGACGGAACAGGCGGCGAACTGCTGAATCACGTTGGCCGACATGAAGTCGGTGCAGGCTTTACGCGCAGTTTCAATACCGACGCAAACCTGATGGACTTCAATCCGGCCACCGTGCCGTCGGCAACCAATGGCAACTATGCGATCCACAAATTCTTCTCGAGTTTTTATGCGCCGCGCGAAGACCCACTGAACTCTGGCACCTTCTACGGAGCCGACGGCCCGGACCTCGGCACGCACGGCGCCGGTCGCATCGCGACATTGTCGAACGCGGGCGCGGGCGCGAATCCGGACGGCATGCTGGTGAACTACCTCACAAATGCCGCCAGTGCGCCCATCGTGAAGGGCGGCATGAATCAGCCGCTGACGGGTCAAAGCGCATCTGCTGTTGACATTGATCTTTACCGCACGCCCGTGCCGCTGGCGGACGGCAATCTGGTTGCGCCACACGTCGCCGTTCGACAAACCGATTACAACGCGGGCACCGTCGCGAACCCAGTGCCGGTACTGGGTTACAGCTTTCGCTTGCGCTCGCTCAAACCGCCCGTTGCACCCGCGCTGTACTACACCAACGACGTGACGCTTACGACTGGCATCAGCATCAACACGAGCTACTACGTGGGCGCAACGCTGATCAACTACAACGGGCTTGCATGGGAGTTGGACCCCGTTGAAGTCGTTGCGCGCACTACGCCTACCGCGCCCGCTGCTGCCACCATTCACCCGGTCACCGCCGCCCAATTTGCGACAGCGGGTGTGGACATTCCCACATTTCAAAACTACCTTAGTGCGAACAATGCGGCACTCTCGGTGAGCTTTGATGTGACCAAGCGCGACCGCCACGACAAACAGCAGCCGTACAACCTGCGGGTGTCGTGGTCGAACCATCAGACGACGGGCACTGGCACGTCGGGCGGGCTCTACGACATTGCATGGATGCGCTTTTTCCAGGCCGATCTGCGTCGCGGATATGCGCTAAACACTGGCACGCCCATTCCGGGTCGCCGCGTCGTCGCCACGCCGTTGCACGACACGATGTCGCACAACGTCCAAACCGCAGGTGCGCCTGCGGGATCGGTACGCATTGGCGATGACGGTTCAGTTGCTGCGATCTTGCCCGCTGGAAAGGCAATGACTTGGGAAATGCTCGCCAACGACGTGGCCAAAACCAGTCAGGTGAAGGAGCGCTTCTGGGTGACCTTTCAGCGCGGCGAAATTCGCACCTGCGCCAACTGCCACGGCATCAATACGCTGGATCAGACCGGCGCAGCCGCACCGACCAATCCGCCCGCCGCACTTGCCGATCTGCTGACGTTTTGGCGCAGCACCCATCCATCCGGCACGATGCAATTTGTGACCGCGCTAGGCTCGGCACTGAAAAACGCTGGAACGGCTGTCATCAATGTGATGCGCACGAGTGGTGGCACCGGACCGGTGAGTGTGAATTACGCCACCGTCAACGGCACTGCGCTCGCGGGCATTGATTTCGCAGCAGCGACGGGCACGTTGAACTGGGCCGATGGCGACACCGCGGTTAAGCCCATCAACATCGTGTTGCTGGACAACGCGGTCATTACTGCAAACAAGACCTTGAGCCTCACGCTCAGCGCGCCCACCTACGGCACGCTCGGCGCGACGACGACGCATACGCTTACGCTGGCGGAGCCTTCGCCGCCCGCGATGACGCTGGACGCTGACGGAAACGGTAAATACGACGCACTCACCGACGGTCTGCTTATCTACAGGTATCTGGCGGGGCTCACCGGCAGCGCACACACGGCGAACGCAGTCGGACCACTTCCAACACGTACGCTGTCAACAGACATCACGCTCTTCCTGAATGCGCTCAAGCCGCAACTGGACGTGGACGGCGACTCGCAGGTGAATGCTCAGACCGATGGCCTGATCGTGCTCCGCTACCTGCTCGGCCTGCGCGGAAATGCGCTTACGGCGGGGATCGTTGGCGTCGGGCCGCGCCCGATCAGTCAAGTCGAACCCCACATTCAATCGCTCATGCCCTAGCGGGAGTGGTCGCTGCGAAACATCAGCATTCGCGCCGTGGGTCTGCAACTCGCGCAATCTACCCGCGATTCATCGCACGCCCCTTTCGGCGAAAAAGCACTCCGAATAAAGTTCACTCCATCGCAACGGAATGTCCCGCTGCGAAACGAAACGAACCAGACTTTGGAGCCTCTCATGAATCGCACTTTCAACATCCTTTCCCGCACTGAAACCGCCGTTACCGCAGCGTTCGCAAGCGTCCTTTCAGTCGTGACCGTCGGTGCCGTCGCCGCACTGTTTGCCACAGCAACACCACCTGACGTTCCGAAAACAAGCGTTGCCCACGTGACGTTTGAAAAAGTGACGATCACGGGATCAAAGTCGATTTAGATCCAGTCTGTTCACAGAATTTCTCATTTAGGATTTGTAATGAAAGCGTTGATCCTGTTGTTTGTGTGGTGCATCCTTTTGGTGGTGAGCTGGCCGATTGCCTTGCTCGCACTGGTGCTGTTCCCGCTCTTCTGGTTGATCTCGCTACCGTTTAGGTTAATTGGCATCACGTTCGATGCCCTGTTCGCGCTGATCCGCGCGATTCTCTTTTTGCCAGCACGCCTGTTCGGTTGGCGCTCGCGCGCTTAAGCACGCCGTCGAACCTGGTCGCACGCGTTTGGGCGCCAATGATCGGTGGCCCGATAACATTGCGGCATGGCCCGCAAAAATCGCTCAGAATCGCTCCCGCAAGTTCGCTTGAAAAGCGAACGCAAATATGTTCACCCGCTGATCTTCCAGAAAATGGTGGAGCGCCCGGCTGAGCGCATCATTCCCGGGGATTTGGTGGAAGTGCTCTCCGTTGATGGTGAATTTATTGGTCGCGGCATGCTCAACATGCAAGCACCGATGGCCATTCGTCTGCTGACCGAGAAGCAGGACGAAATTGTTGACGCGCAATTTATCGCTGAGAAGATTGCGGATGCCGTGCAATTGCGGCGCAAAATTTATGGTCTGGACGCGGTTAGCGATGCGTACCGCGTGATTCACGCTGAGGGCGACGGCCTTTCCGGTCTGATCGTGGATCGCTTTGGCGATGTATTGGTTGTGTGCTTCTACGCGGCAGGCATGTTTCGCATGCAGCACTGGATTTATGATGCGCTTTTGACGCAATTTCCGGGCTCGCAGATTTTTTCGTTTGGCGATGACAATGCGCAGAAGCAGGAAGGCTTCGAATGCCCGCCCGGCAAACCGCCACACGGAGGCAAACCTTCGACGATTACCGAGCACGGCGTGAATTTTTACGTGCAAATCGGCGGCAAACATAAAACAGGTTTCTTCTGCGATCAACGTGACAACCGCAAGCGTTGGGGCGAACTCATCGCATCGACCAAAAGCACCAGCATGCTCGACCTCTGCTGCAACTCGGGAGGCTTCGCGGTGTACTCCGGTGTGAACGGCGCAACCGACATCACCGCAGTGGACCTTGATGAAGAAGCCGTGGATTTCGCGACGCGAAACTTAAAGCTCAACAACGTCAAGGCAAAAGTCACGCAGGCTGACATCTTTCCGTGGCTGCGTGAAGCGCAAGAAGCGGGCAAGCGTTGGGACGCCGTGGTGCTCGACCCGGCCAAGATGACGCGCGCCCGCGACGAAGTGATCGACGCGCTGAAAAAATATCTTGACATGAACAAGTTGGCGCTGGGCGTCGTGAAGCCAGGCGGGTTGTTCCTCACCTGCTCGTGCACGGGCGTAGTGTCGGAGGAGCAGTTCCTCGACATGCTGCGTCGCGCCGCGTTCTACGCGGGTCGTGAGTTGCAAATTCTCGAAGTTCGCGGCGCAGGGCCCGATCATCCGTGGCTTGCGCAGGTCAACGAAAGCCGGTATTTGAAGGCTGTTTTTTGTAGAGTTCTTTAGTTTTTATGCTTCCCTTTCAGTCAACAAACTTTACTGCGGTTCAACCTGGCAAACGCCTGCTCATCACTGGAGCCGTTCACGGCAACGAACTCGCGGGAACGCACGGCATTCGTCGTGCGATTGCGGAGATCGAGTCTGGTCAACTAGAACTCGCGCGCGGCTCGGTCACCTTTGTACCGATCACCAACCCGATGGCTTACGCAATGAAGCGCCGTAGCGGTGACCGCAATCTGAACCGCAATCTTCAGCCCACCGACACACCGACCGAGTTCGAAGATCACATCGCGAACTGGTTATGCCCCTTGATGGCGAAGCATGAAGTTTTGCTCGATCTGCACTCGTTTCAGGCGCAGGGGCAAGCGTTTGTGATGGTCGGGCCGGAGAATAATGCGAGTTCGCTGGAACCCACAATTCACGGCGACACCGAACGTGACTGGGCGTTACGCCTCGGCGTGAATCGCGCGGTTGATGGGTGGCTTGGCACCTACGCGGAAGGCGTGGAAGAACGTCGTGCGCGCGCCGCCAAGCTCGATCCCACCGCAGGAAAGCGCCACGACCTTGACCCCAAATACGGCGTCGGCACGACCGAGTACATGCGCACGACGGGCGGCATGGCGCTCACGCTTGAATGCGGCCAACACGAAGATCCACACGGCCGCGAAGTCGCGTATCGTGCGATTCGCAATACGCTGGCATTGTTCGGGCTGACCGACGATGAAAAACCCCCGCTAGCCGCAAATGCAGAGGGATTGCACATCGCCAGGGTCATCGACAAATTCGATAAAGCAGACGCGTTTTCTCGCGCGTGGCAAAGCTTTGATCCGCTTAAGGCGGGCGACGTGATCGGTACCCGCGCCAACGGCGAAGTCGTCACCGCGCCGAAAGATGGGTGCATCCTTTTTCCGAACGCCGTCGCCGAAGCCCATCATGAGTGGTTCTATTTCACTGAGGCAACGACGCGATTTTCAACGGGAAATCGTCAATAGCTTTATCGTAGAAGCACGATTACACAGGGACTAGCGACCGATTGGTTCGATAATCGACTTTCGCTATTATTCCGCTCTAGCCCCTGCAAAGTGGTTGTTTCAACGTAAAGCTGATAGATTTCGCAGCGCGTCAAACGCGTCGTCATCGGTCAGCAACCGATGCGTTCCCGGCGCAATGCCTTCAACGCGCCAGGGCCCCACGGCAACGCGAATGAGCCGCAGCGTCGGCAAGCCAACCGCCGCCGTCATTCGCCGCACCTGCCGGTTTCGCCCCTCGCTGATCGTCAATTCAATCCAGCTGTCGGGAACGCTCTTGCGCACGCGAATCGGCGGCGTGCGCGGCCACGGCTCTGTGATCTGTCCGAGCAAACGGCATGTCGCGGGCCGCGTCGCGCCGTCCTTCAAGTTCACGCCGCGCTGAAGCTGCCGGGCATGCGCATCCGTCGCTTCGCCTTCGACGTGCGCCCAGTACGACTTGGACACCTTTGCGCGACTACCGGCGATTGCCGCCTGCAACGCCCCGTTATCAGTCAACACCAGCAGTCCTTCGCTATCCGCATCCAGCCGTCCGGCCGCATAGACGTTTGGAATGTTGATGAACTCTGCCAACGTGCGCTCGTGCGCCTCGCCAGTGAACTGCGACAGCACGCCATAGGGTTTGTTGAACAACACGAGCATCGTGACGCAGATGCTACTTTGCCCCCGGTTTCCAGCGGCTGAGCATGAGCGCGTTGGTCACGACGCTGACTGAACTCATCGCCATCGCCGCGCCTGCCATCACTGGGCTCAAATAGCCGAACGCCGCGAGCGGAATGCCGGCAACGTTGTATGCAAATGCCCAGAACAGGTTCTGCCGGATCTTGGCCACCGTGCGCCGCGAAATTTCGAGTGCGCCCGCCACGAGCGCGACATCACCTCGCATGAGGGTGATTGCGGCGGCGTGCATCGCCACGTCGGCGCCGGTGCCCATCGCGATGCCGACGTCGGCCGCAGCCAACGCGGGCGCATCGTTGACGCCGTCGCCAACCATCGCCACCGTGTGTCCACCCTGCTTCAACGCTGCCACCTTCGCAGCCTTGTCGCCGGGCAACACTTCAGCCATCACCTCGTCATCCGTCAAGCCAAGCCGATGCGCCATCGCAAGCGCGGCACCCTTGTTATCGCCCGAGATCATCATGATGCGGATGCCGAGCGCGCGCAACGCCGCGAGCGCGTCCTTCGCGCCGGGCTTCGGTTCGTCACCAAAAGCAAAGATGCCGGCAAGTTGCAACACACCGTTAGTTCGCCGCGCAACCGCTGAGACGGTTGCGCCTTCAGCCTGCAACGCCGCCGCGCGATCTGACAGCTCATCGAGCGACACACCCAGCTCCTGCATCCAGCGCACGCTGCCGATCAACCAGTCGGATACGCCAATCGTACCTTCCGTGCCACGGCCAGGAACGGCCCTTACGTTGATCGCATTGGTCGCGTCTTGCGCGGATGCCAACGAACGTTCTGCTGCGGCGTTCACGACAGCGCGGGCGAGCGGATGTTCGCTACCGCGCTGCACGGCAGCGGCGTTGCGCAGTAGATCGTCTTCAGACATTCCATTTGCGACCGCCACCGCAGTCAAACGTGGCTGGCCAACGGTCAGCGTGCCGGTCTTGTCGAACGCCACCACGTCCACCTTATGCGCCAGCTCCAGCGCCTGCACATCCTTGATCAAAATACCCTGTTTTGCGGCCACGCCCGTGCCCGCCATGATCGCGGCGGGCGTCGCCAGTCCTAATGCGCAGGGACACGCGATCACGAGCACTGCCACCGCATGAATAATGGCTAACTCGCCGCTACTGCCCGCCCACCACCAGCCGACCAGCGTGATGAGCGCGAGCACCAGCACCACCGGCACGAACACCGCTGCCACCTGATCCACCAATCGCTGAATCGGGGCTTTCGCCATCTGCGCATCTTCAACGAGGCGAATGATGTGCGCCAGCACGGTTTCACTGCCTGTCGCGGTCACTCGCATGGTTACGCGGCCGTCGCCGTTAATGCTGCCGCCCGTGAGCTTGTCGTTGACCGATTTCTCGACCGGCAACGGCTCGCCTGAAAGCATCGATTCGTCGACTTGCGTACTGCCATCAAGCAACGCGCCGTCCGCTGGAAAGCGCTCGCCAGGACGAACGACGAGCGTGTCGCCGGCCATCAATTCGGCGACGGGAACATCGGCCTCTTCGCCAGCACCGTTCAACACGTGAGCGACTTCAGGCCGCAAGGCGTGGAGCGCACGTATCGCCGCCGTCGTTTGCCGTTTGGCGCGCGCCTCAAGCCACTTTCCTAGCAACACAAGTGTCACGACAACCGCAGAACCTTCAAAATACAAATGCACCATCGTGTCGGGCTCAGCACTAAGCCATAACCACATCGACAAGCACCAGCCCGCCGTCGTACCAATCGCAACCAGCAAGTCCATGTTTCCCGAAAATGCTTTGAGTGCGCTCCAGCCCGCCTTGTAAAAACGTGCGCCAAGAATGAATTGCACCGGTGTCGCGAGTAAAAACTGAATCCACGCAGGCAACATCCAGTGCTTTCCGAACAAGTCCCCAATCATTGGTAACACCAGCGGCGCAGAAAGCACAAGCCCAATTGCCACCGGTGTAAAGCCCGCCCACTTCGACGCGGATTCAGCATCGTCTGCCTGCTTGGCAGTGCGCGGCTCATAGCCCGCATCGCGCACCGCGCGACGCAGTCGACCGTCGTTGGCCCGGGCGGGGTCGAACGTCACTCGTGCCGACTCGGTAGCCAGATTCACCGTCGCCTCAGCAACACCCGGTACTTTCTTCAGCGCTCGCTCCACGCGCATCACACACGACGCGCAGGTCATGCCGCCGATGGAGATATCTTCGGACAGATGGGTCGCTGCTGGGAATGTCGTTTCAGTATTCATGGGAGTAGGTTAAACCTTTCCATGATGGGAAGGTCAAGCACTTTGTGTATTGTTTGTTGACACGCATCAATCGACGGTAATTGCCGCGCTTGACCTTCCCATCGTGGTAAGGTTCACAATGCGATACATCAGAAGAGTCGTCGACCCTTCAAGTCTTACAAGGAAACATCATGCAACAAGTTTTGAACGTTCAGGGAATGACCTGCGGCCACTGTGAACGCGCAGTCACCAACGCTGTGAAAGCGGTCGATCCGCAAGCCACCGTCAAGGTTGACCTCGCTTCGGGCAAGGTTGAAATCGACAGCGCGCAACCGAGAGACGCTTTCGCCAAAGCGATCACCGAGGAAGGTTATTCGGTGGAAGCGGAAAAGGCGGCGGGCGGCGGGGGCTGCGGCGGCAAGTGCTCCTGTGGCTAGTCCATCGGCGATTTCCGCGCCGGTGAGTATCGGCGACGCGGCAACGCTTTCAGGCGTGAGCGCCAAGATGATTCGTCACTACGAATCGCTTGGCCTGCTCGCCAGCGTCGCCCGGCAAAGCAACGGCTACCGGCAATACAACGAGCGCGACATCCATACGCTCAGGTTCATCAAACGCGCGCGCGACCTCGGTTTCTCCATGGCCGAAATCGCGGAACTCGTGAGCCTGTGGCTCAACCGTCGCCGCACCAGCGCCAGCGTCAAGCGTATCGCGCAAATTCACGCCGACGAACTTGCGAAGCGCATCGAAGCTATGCAGGCCATGCAAAAGACGCTGGAAAAACTGATCCACTGCTGCCACGGCGATCACCGACCGGATTGCCCGATTCTTGAGGATTTGGCGGGCAGCGAACTGCCGTAGATTAGGCGGAGTTGGAGTGGCGGTCTACAACGCGAAGTCGTAATCGATGATCAGCGGCGCATGATCGGAAAATCGCTCTTCCAGATAAATCGATGCGCTCTTCGCCGTCGCAGCGATTCCCGGCGTTGCGATTTGATAATCAAGCCGCCAGCCGACGTTTTTATTCCAGCTGTCGCCACGATTGCTCCACCAGGTGTATTGCTCGGGGCGCGGATCTAGTTGGCGGAACACGTCGACGAATCCGATCGCGCCCTCCTGATCCAGAACGTGCGTGAGCCATTCACGCTCATGCGGCAAAAAGCCAGAATTTTTCTTGTTGCTTTTAAAATTTTTGAGATCGATTTCGTTGTGCGCGATGTTGAAGTCACCGCAGATGACGATCTCTTTGCCACGTTTACGCAGCGCTTGCAGATGCTTGGGAAACTCCACTAAAAAGCGATCTTTGCTGGCTTGACGTTCTGGCCCGGCCGCGCCGGACGGCAGATACAGTGACACCACCACGACATTGCCAAGATCGGCTTCAAGATAACGACCTTCGCGGTCAAACTCGCCTACGCCGAATTCTTTGACGACACCCACAGGTTTCTGCTTCGACCACAGCGCGGTCCCGGCGTAACCTTTCTTTTCGGCAGGATGAAAGTGGCCGTGACTTTTTTTGGGTCGCAGCATTTCCGCGGGCACATCTTCAAGGTTAGCCTTCATTTCTTGCAGGCAGAAAACGTCCCAACCGCGCAGACGACCCATCCAGTCGGCGAGCCCTTTGTTATGAGCGGAGCGAATTCCATTGGCGTTTAGCGTGACGATGCGCACAGAGTGTCCTTCAATTCAGGTCGATATCGCGAGAGAATCGCGGTTAACTTATTTTTCCACGAGCAGCGCAACCTATGCGCGCTTACTGACTCAAAACATCATCAATATGTCATCACCCGATACCTTCCGTCAGGACTTCCTTCGCTTCGCGCTTGAATGCGAAGTACTGCGCTTTGGCGAGTTCAAAACCAAGTCGGGGCGCGTGTCGCCGTACTTCTTCAATAGTGGTTTGTTCAACACTGGCGAGTCATTGCTGCGCTTGGGGCGCTATTACGCGGACGCGGCAATTGCTTCGGGTGTCGCCTTCGATATGACGTTTGGTCCGGCGTACAAAGGCATTCCGCTAGTGTCAGCGCTTGCTATCGGACTTGCCGAAAAAGGTCACAATCTGCCGTATTCGTTCAACCGGAAAGAGGCGAAGGATCACGGCGAAGGCGGGTTAATTGTCGGCGCGCCGCTCAAAGGGCGGGTGCTGATTGTGGATGACGTCATCACCGCTGGCACGAGCGTGCGCGAGTCGGTCGCCATTATTCGTGCAGCCGGTGCCACGCCCGCGGGTGTTTTGATCATGATTGACCGCATGGAGCGCGGTGCTGGCACGCTCTCTGCTGTACAAGACGTGGAAGCGCAGTTTGGAATCCCCGTGATCGCCATTGCTTCGCTTCCGGATGTGCTTTCGCTGGTTAGTGCCACCGCTGCACTGGCTGAGCACAAACAAAAGATAGAGGTGTATCGAGAAACGTATGGGGTGGTCGATTAGTCGCTTGCGAAATATCAAAAGTACAAGTAAGCGACGGCATAAGTCGCTGGCTGTGACCTGCGCGCTCGCTATTGCTGCGGGTATCTCAGGTCACAGTCACGCGCAGCTCTACAAATGGGTCGACGAAAACGGCAAGGTGCAATACAGCGACACCGTGCCACCCAACGCCGTTGATCGGGCGCGCAAGGAGTTGCGCAATGACGGCACAATCAAACGAGAAACGCAACGCGCAGCATCAGCCGAGGAACGTCGACTCGCCGCGCTGAAAGCCGTTGAAGACGCAAAGCTGAAACTCGTTCAGGATGAGCGTGACCGCAAGGACAAAGCGCTCCTGTCTACCTATACCGATCTGGCGGACTTCGACCGTGTGCGCAATCGGGCACTGGCCATTATGGACGCCGAATACCAGCGCTTGATCGAGCGCGAAACGCTGCTCAAGAAAGTCATCGCCCTACCGCCCGGTGCGCCGCCGATGGTGGTGGCAGTTCAACCGCCAGCGCCAGAGCCAGCACCGGTGGCCGGCAAAGCACCGCCGAAATCAGCCCCCCCCAAACCGACCGTAATTTCGCAGATTGAGGCGCGGTCCGAGATGCCGCGATTATTGGATGCGATGGCGCGCAAGAAACGTGATCGCGAGGACGTTACGGCGATGTACGCAAGAGAGCGCGTGCGGCTGGCAAACTTGATTGCGGCGAATAATGCTGCGCTTAACGCGCGACAACCGAAGGCGGTTGCGGTGACTCCAGAAGCGGCCGTTAGCAAGTAGCTCCGTCGGAATACGTAACAGCTTTACGCTGAAACGACGTTTCTGTTGGGTTGAACTCCAGTTTGTTGGTATATCGACTATTGCATTTATTGCGATGTAGCCCCTGAGCGCGCGTCATTTCACGATAAAGTTGTTATCGCACAGCGCTCGCCGCTATCCTTCTTCACGATGAAGATTGCATTTCACCTTGATCCAATCGCCAAATTAAAGGCGTACAAAGACACCTCAGTGGCCATGATGCGCGCTGCGCAGGCGCGTGGCCACACCCTGTTTGCCATTGAACCCGGCAACGTGTTCAGTCGCAACGGCATCGTCCAGGCCAACCCGCTTCAGCTGACGGTCAATAGCGACGACAGCCAGTGGTACGAAGCGCACGCCGCGCCGGTCACGGCGCTCTCGGAATTCGACGCGGTGATCGAGCGCAAAGATCCTCCGTTCGACATGGAATACGTCTATCACACCTACCTTTTCGAGCGCGCCTGTGATCAGGGCGCACGCGTGTTCAATCGCCCCGGTGCCATTCGTGACAACAACGAAAAAATGGCCATCCTGAAACATCCCGACATGATCACGCCAACCGTGGTCACGCGCTCGGCCGAGGTGCTGCGTCAGTTCGTCGCCGAACACAAAGACGCCATCTTCAAGCCGCTCGACGGCATGGGTGGCAGCGGCATCTTCCGCGTGCGCGAGAACGATGCGAACTTGGGCGTCATCATCGAAACGCTCACGCTGCTGGGGACGCAAAGCATCATGGCGCAACGCTATCTGCCGGAAATCGTCGACGGCGACAAACGGATTCTTTTGATTGCTGGCGAAGTGGTGCCTTTCGCGCTGGCTCGAATTCCCATGGTTGGCGAAACGCGCGGCAATATGGCCGCCGGCGGTCGCCCGGAAGCACGTCCGTTTACCGAATCCGACCAGCGAATCGCCGAAACCATGGCCAAGCGCCTCTGGGCGGAAGGTTTATTCCTTGTGGGTCTCGACGTCATCGGCGACAAAGTCACGGAGATCAACGTCACCAGTCCCACTGGCTTCGTCGAAATCAAAGCGCAAACCGGGTTTGACGTTGCAGATTTGTTTGTACGCAAATTAGAGTCAATCATCGGCCTCTAAACCGGGCATTTTGCCGCACCGCAGCAAAAACCCTGCTACCATCGTCGTCACGAAAATGTCACACTAACGCTGCATAGATGGCGAAACGTGTGGGTGACCTAAGCGTACGAGGGTTAGGGATTTAATCTTGATCGGCATTCTCATCATTGCGCACGGCAATTTCGGTGATTCACTGATTCAGTGCATGACCCATGTGCTCGGCAAAAAACCTGAAGGCATCGCTGCCATTCAGGTCGCTGGCACCGACTCGCCACGTGAGCTCATGCCCTCCGCGCAGCGCATGGTTAACGCGTTAGACGATGGCAGCGGCGTGCTCATCATCACCGACATCTTCGGCTCTAGCCCGGCAAACCTCGCCTGCAAATTATTGGTCGCCGGACACGTTGAGGCGGTCGCGGGTGCGAATGTACCGATGCTCGTACGCGCCATCACCTATCGTGAGCGCAGTATGGACGTGCTCCTTAAACGCGTCGTCTCCGGCGGCTGCGAAGGCGTATTTCATATCGAAGCCGACCCTATCCTCGGCCCGCAGGTCGCGCACTCCGCCGCCAACGAAGGTGCCCCAGTTTTAAATCGTCACTGATTGCCCTGATATAACAACAGGATGCAAAAGCGCGACATCGAAATCGTCAACAAACTGGGTCTGCACGCCAGAGCCTCGGCCAAGCTCACGCAAACCGCCACGCGCTTTAAATGCGAAGTAAACCTTGAGCGTAACGGTCGCCGCGTCAACGCCAAAAGCATCATGGGTGTCATGATGCTAGCCGCCGGCAAAGGCGTAACGATTCAGAT
>JBDSYI010000071.1:0-2775 GCA_039925745.1 Casimicrobium sp.
CCGTCGATCGCGGTTCGACTTCCAAGCTCCTCAAACGCGACGCGCTCGGCTCGCTTCTTGCTAAAAGAGTGCATGCTAGAAACCGGCGGCCTCGAACTCATTTCAACAGCAGTGCTGTTGCTTGGGCGCGACCATCGAATCAGTTACGCCAACCCTGCCGCTGAAAATCTCTTCGCGCAATCGCGCCGCCAACTCATCGGTGCGCGATTGGCCGATCTCATTCGAGACAGCGAACGATTAATACTTGCGCTTGATCTCGCGCTCACCTATCGCGCCAGCTATACCGAGCAGGAGCTTGAGCTTCACCTCTCGGGCAAAAACACCAGCCACTCAAAACTACTGGTTAATTGCACTGCGACTTTCCTCGAAATCGAGCAGGATGATCATGCCCGTCTGGTCGTCGAATTCCGGCACATCGACCAGCAGCTAAAAATCGCTCGCGAAACAAAAATCGCGGAACAAAATCAGGCCAATCGCGAACTGGTCAGAAATCTCGCACACGAGATCAAAAATCCACTCGGAGGCCTGCGCGGTGCCGCCCAATTGCTTGAAGGTGAGCTGTCATCGCCGCAATTAATCGAGTACACGCAAGTCATCATCTCGGAAGCGGATCGCCTGCAAAACTTGGTCAATCGATTGTTGATGCCACACAAGTTGCCGCGCTATGTTCGCACAGATATTCACCGCTTGCTGGATCGCGTTTTGCAGTTGCTCAGGAACGAATTCGGCGCGACGCATACGCTCGATGCCGACTTCGACGTCAGCCTTCCCGAAGTCGAATGTGACGGCGAACAGATCACGCAGGTGCTCTTGAACATTGCGCGCAACGCCTGTCAGTCAACCGATTCCGTGACCGCGCCGCATGTCACGTTGCGCTCGCGGGTCGCGCGTCAAGTGGTGCTGTCACGCCGCCGCTATCGAATGGCCCTTGAGATCGGTGTGCTCGACAACGGCCCCGGCATCCCGGTCGATATTCGTGACCGCATTTTCTACCCCCTCTTCACCACTCGCCATGACGGCACCGGTTCGGGCCTCGGTCTGTCCATCGCACAAACGTTCGTTACGCAACACTACGGCGCGATTGAAATCGATAGCGAGCCCGGACGTACCGAGTTTCGGGTTCTCTTGCCGTTCGATCATCCGACCGATGTAGACGCCACAGAAAGAAAAATAGCATGAAAAACGTCTGGATTGTGGACGATGACCGCTCTATCCGCTGGGTTCTCGAAAAGGCGCTGACGCGCGAGGGCATCCCGTATCGCAGCTTTGATAATGCGCGTGACGTACAGGACGCCATCGAGGACGAAACGCCGTCGGTCTTGGTCAGCGATGTGCGGATGCCAGGAGAGTCGGGGCTCTCATTGCTCAAAAAAATCAAAGCGGCGCATCCACAAGTTCCGGTCATCGTGATGACCGCGTTCTCTGACCTCGATACGGCCGTGCAGGCATTTCAGGGCGGCGCATTCGAGTACTTGCCGAAACCGTTTGATGTGGAACAAGCGCTTGCGCTGATACGCCGGGCCGCCGCAGTTACCGAGCCCATTCAAGCGTCTGAGACACCGGCCGCGGGTGAACGCGAAATGCTCGGCAAAGCCGCCGCGATGCAGGATGTTTTTCGCGCCATTGGTCGCCTCTCGCAATCGCATGTCACAGTGCTCATCACCGGTGAGTCAGGCACCGGAAAGGAGCTTGTCGCGCGCGCACTGCACGAACACAGTCTGCGTAAAGGCAAGCCGTTTATCGCGATTAATACCGCTGCCATTCCCAAGGATTTGCTCGAATCCGAGCTATTCGGCCACGAGCGCGGATCGTTCACCGGCGCGGCTGCAACGCGACAGGGCCGGTTCCAGCAGGCCGAAGGCGGGACGCTCTTCCTGGATGAAATCGGCGACATGCCCCCCGACTTACAAGTGCGCTTGTTGCGCGTACTGCAAGACGGTGAGTATTACCGCGTGGGCGGCCAGGCCCCGATGAAATCGAACGTCCGCATCATCGCCGCGACTCATCAAGACCTCGACGAGCGCGTGCGTCTCGGTATGTTCCGCGAAGACTTGTTGCATCGTTTGAATGTGGTTCGTTTGCGTCTGCCACCGCTGCGTGAACGGCGCGACGACATACCGTTATTGATGCGGCATTTTTTAACGAAGAGCGCGCAAACTTTAGGGGGTGACGCAAAATCACTGACACCGGCGGCCATGGAGATTCTTCAGAATTTTGCGTTTCCGGGCAATGTGCGGCAACTGGAAAACGTATGCCACTGGATCACAGTCATGGCGCCGGGATCGTCGGTCGATGTCGCTGATTTACCACCTGAGGTGTGTCTTGCAACACCGGCGCGAACTGCTGCGATTCCAGCCGCTCCCGCCGAAACGACAAATTCGGATCTCAAAGCATGGCAGCCGGCACCTCCCGTCGCAACGTCGTTTCCTGCTCATTCCGCACCGGCAAGCCCTGCGCCCGCGCGCGCGCATGACCACCTTGCCACCCACAACAGTCGGCCAACGCCCGATAACAGCAACAACGCCGCGCAGACCGACTGGCAGCTCGCCCTTTCTGGCACGCTAACGTCAGCCATCCAGCTGGGCGAACACGCGCCGGGCAAACGGCTCACGCGCGAATTCGAAGCTACGATGATTCGCGCAGCGCTCACGCAAACGAAAGGCCGTCGCATTGAAGCCAGCGAATGGCTAGGCTGGGGGCGAAACACCCTGACACGAAAGATTCACGAGCTAGGGTTAGACAGCGAGGTTTAGCGTGGCAAACCGGTTGTGCTGA
>JBDSYI010000072.1:0-5713 GCA_039925745.1 Casimicrobium sp.
GCGTAATTCTTCACGCTTCTCGGGGGGCAGGTTACGGTATTCATCCCATTTTTGCGGAACGACGGCGCGCTTTTCTGGTGGGAGCTGCGTTAATTGTTTGTACTGCTCGCGCGCTTTGCGGCGCTCATCAGGGGTGAGTTTTACCCAACCTTCCATTCGATCATGCAGCTTTTTCTGCTGATCTGGCGTCATTTTCGGATATTTTGCAGCGATCTCACGCCATTTACGCTTTCGCACGTCGCTAAGCGAGTTCCACTCGGGCTGCAACACAGACAGCACTTTCTGTTCGTCCGGCTTTAGGTCTTGCCACTTTTGCGCGAACGCACAGGTGGGCAAGGCAAGGCCGACCATGAAAAACAAAACGGCCGCGAGTTTTACAACTGCCGCGGCCGATTTCGATGGTTTCACGAAAAGGGAAAAGTAAGCCGTCACGCTGTTTCTCAAATAGGTTCTATTGGTCATCCCGCAAGAAGTGCGTGAATCCCTTGTCTAAAAGTGCATCGACCGGAACGTCGTCAGCCAGCAGCATGACGTCAACATCGGCGGTGTCGCGCGCGGTGACAATTTCCTGCCACTGCTGCACGCCATACGTTGAGAGCACGCCGACGACAATCATGCCGGTCGCCCAAAAACGGAAGTCGGTTGCACGGCTGCGCCAGCCACCCGCCATCGTCAATGTGCCGCCGTTGCCGAATGCGCTTGACGCGGTCTGCGGATCAAGCGAGGCGATCGCGCCGCGACGCGCCTCGGCAAGGCGATAAGCGATGCCCGGTTTTATGTTTTGTGCGGCTGCGTCAAGGTAAGGGCGGAGTGCCTTACCGACGGCTGCAATTTCGTGATCCTGAAGGAGAGTTTCTTCTTTTTTCATAATGTGATCCCTTTCTGACGGAGTAGGCCTTGAAGCGCCCTAACCGCACGGGAGCAGTGAGTTTTCACGCTTCCCTCCGAGCAGCCCATCGTCGTGGCTGTCTCGGCAGTGTCCATGTCCTCCCAGTAACGCAACAAGAAGGCTTCTCGTTGACGTGCTGGAAGCTTCTGCAGAGCCTCTTCAATCGCCGCCATCGACTGCGTTTGTTCGAGCGCAGCGAGCGGTTGATCCTTACCAATTGCGCTGTCTTGGGCTTCAAGAATTTCGAGCACATCAAAATCCTCATCCGCATTAGCCCCGCCAAGGCTCGAAAAGTTCGTGGTGTATTGATTTCTCGTCTTGGTGCGACGGAAATGGTCGAGGATCGTGTTCTGCAGGATGCGCGTGAACAGCATTGGCAGCTCGTTGGCGGGCTTGTCGGCATAGCTCTCGGTGAGCTTCATCATCGAATCCTGCACGATGTCCAACGCGGCGTCATCATCGCGTGTCGCGTAGGCGGCGTGCTTGAATGCACGTCGCTCGACCGAGGCGAGAAACACGTTGATTTCCTTGGCTTGAGCCAGAGTAGGACCTTTCTTTTTCGTGCCCGTCAATGTCGACAGACCCGCTTGAAGTTGCGCGATTATAGGCATCGATCCAACAACCGTTGCAGCAAACATCTGGACAATTTCTCCCGCAAAAACGCGCAATGCCGAAAACAGTTCCGGTAATTGCGATAACGTATCTGCGCTAGTTCGGATGACAGCTAATTTTTGTTGGAGCCTTCATTGCGATGAGTCCCCTGATTTCCACCCTGAAGCGCGTATTAAAGACCCGTGGCGTGACTTACGCCGATCTGGCCGCGCGCATCGCGCTGTCCGAGGCGAGCGTGAAGCGCCTGTTCTCGCAAGGCACTTTCACGCTGGAGCGGCTGGAGCAGATTTGCGCAGCGCTTGAGATTGATGTGTTTGAGTTGGCGAAGCTGGCGCGCGGGGAGTTGGCGCGGGCCGGGCAACTCACGGTTAAACAAGAGCAAGCGCTAGCCAAAGATCGCGTGCTGCTCGGCGTGTTTTATCTGGCCTACAACGGCTGGCAGATTGATGACATCGTGGCGACTTACGATTTCACCAAGCCGCAAGTGTTCACTTTGCTGCGCAAACTGGATGCGTCCGGTGTGCTCGACCTGTTGCCCGGCGATAAGCTGCGCATGAAAGTTGGGCGTAACTTGCGGCTGCGTCGGCGCGGACCGATTGAGCTGGCGTACGGTCGCGCGGTGGTCGGCGAATTTTTGAAACCGGAGTTTGATCTCGTTGGCGGCATGTTTCGCTTCGAGTTTCGCGAGTTGTCGAACGCAAGTTTTGAGGTGCTGAAACGCAAGCTTGAGCGCATCGCCGATGAAGTGCATGAGCTTGCCGAGCTGGACAGCATGCTGCCGTCAAGCGAACGGAAGACGATTGGTGTCGCCGTAGGGTTACGTCCGTGGACAGTGTCAATGGTGAGTGGATTGCCAGTCAAAAAAACCCAATAGCTTTAAGCTGAAATGACGGCTGATCATGGGTGGAAGACGAATCTATTAAATAGTCGACTTGGTGTCATTCCGAGCTTCAGCCCCCACCCAAAAGGCAAATTCAGTAAAAAGCTGAATGCTGATCGGCTCGCGGAACTTCGCGCCAAATGAGCCAGTCTATAATTTTCAGATGCGTGGAACCCGGACCATTCTTGCGATCCTGTTGAGCTGTGCCTTGTTTGTGCAAGGCGTTGCTGCGTCGACGATGCGCGCTTGCCACATGGGCTCCATTGCGGTGGAGCAATCGATTCCTCAGCCTTCGCGGCAGCATCAGCAAGACGAATCGAACTCAGGCGCGGAAATGGCTGCCATGTCGATGGATGCAGATCATCATGCGCCGGGCACGGTTTCGACGCACCATCACGAAAATTCAGGCAAGTCGAAGTCCTCGAATCTCAAAAGCTGTGCGTGGTGCGCAGCCTGCTGTATGAGCCTCGCGCTGCCGGTTTCTCTCGTCACTTCGCCCGAGCTATTTCCCGGCGCACGCACGGTGTTTCCACCGCTAGCTGTTGCGCCTCCCAGCCGCCTGCCGGGCGGGTGGGAACGACCGCCACGAGCCTGAACACTTCGGTTAGCTGAAGCGCGATTGCGCTTCAGCTCGTCGGTTCGCTCGTCCGCGCTTTGCCCACATGGTGGTGAGCGCGATCTAAATTCGACATCACGGCCATTCTGATTTATTCGGTTGTGATGCGTTTTCCGAGGTCTGGAAGTGTCGTATTTTTCAAGTCAATTCGCACCACGCGCTGTCGTGGTAGCACTGGGTTTTTTAGCCGTCAGCGCGTCTGCGCAAATGCCGCACAATCACGCGGCAATGCGGGGAGCGAAGCCCGCAGCATCGGTGCCGGTCGCCGTGCCTGCCGCCAACGCACTGCGTTACGAATCCGTGTTCGCGCGCTACAAATCTTATCGCGACGAAAAGACGGCTGCGTGGCGCGACTCCAATGAAACCGTTGAGCGCGTTGGCGGTTGGCGCGCCTACGCAAAAGAGGCGCAACAGCCAGAGGCCACCGCCCCCGCCAAGCCCGATCCGCACGCCGGTCACGGAGCAAAGCCATGATGCCGTTCAAACGCAAAGCCCTGCCGCTAGTTACGGCGCTATTGGCAATAACACTGGCTGGCTGCGCCACCTTAGACGTGAATGAGTCACTGGGTCGTGCCAATACCGACGTCGCTGCTTTCACCCAAGGCAATCTTTCGCTCGCCCAAAGCGATGCCCAGCGCGCCGCGTTGCAACGCACAGCGGATGAGCTGCTTGCAAAACCTCTGAGCCAGGACGACGCCGTTCGCCTTGCGCTCGTTAACAGTCCGTCGATGCAGGCGTTGATCGCACAACATTGGGCCGATTCTGCCGAAGCAGCGCAAAGCGGGCGCATCGCGAACCCAATCCTCACGCTGGAGCGTTTGCGCTCTCCAGCTGAGATCGAAGTGAGTCGAATGCTGGCGTTCGGTTTGCTTGACTTGTTGACGTTGCCGCAGCGAAAGCGCGTTGCCGAGAGTCGTCTCGAGCAAGCCCAGTTGCAGCTCGCAGCAAGCGCCGTAGAGAGCGTCACGCAGGTACGCCAGGCGTGGGTGAGCGCGGTCGCGTCGGCGCAATCGTTGCAATATGCGAAGCAGGTGAATGACTCGGCTGAGGCGAGCGCTGAGCTCGCTCGCCGCATGCTGGCGGTTGGCAATTTCTCGAAGTTGCAGCGAGCGCGGCAGCAGTCTTTTTATGCTGACGCGGTGGTGCTCTGGGCGAATGCTGCACAGGCCGCGACGGCTAATCGCGAAGCGCTTAACCGACTTCTTGGACTGACTGACGCGCAGGCGGCGCGTTTGCAGTTGCCCGACCGCTTGCCGGACTTGCCCGATGCGCCCCGTGCGCCAGACGAGGTCGCAAAAGCGGCATCAAGTACGCGGCTGGATGTGAAGATGGCGCAGTCGGCGCTGGACGCCATCGCCAAGTCACAAGGCATCAATTTGATTGGAAGCTTTACTGATATCGAACTCTCGGTCATTCACAACACCACGACGGAGCGTGCTGACGGACACAAAACGCAATTTCGCGGTGCTGAAGTGGCGGTGAAACTACCGATCTTCGATTGGGGCGATTTGCGCCGCGATGCTATGCGCGCACAAACGCTGGCAGCGGCGAATCGTCTGGAGGCGACGGTGCGCGCAGCGGGCTCAAACTTGCGCGAAACGTATTCGGCGTACCGGACCAGTTACGACACTGCCCGGCACTATCGCGACGAAGTCGTTCCGCTAAAAAAACTCATCGCCGAAGAAAACGTGCTGCGCTACAACGGCATGCTGATCGGCGTTTTTGAATTGCTCGCCGATTCGCGCGACCAGATCGCAAGCGTCAGCGCAGCGATCAATGCCCAGCAACAATTTTGGTTGGCCGATGCAGCGCTGCGGGCAACGATTGTCGGCAAGCCGATGATGGCGCCTGCGATGGGTGCTGCACCGGCAATGAGTGGAGGCGGCGATGCGCCTCACTAAGCACGCAGCTCTCGACGTGCGCACGCGCAGTCGAGCCGACCTCCGTACACAAGTAAACGGTGCCCGTACCAAGCATGGGCGCGCACCCCACTCGTTTCAACCGTTGAGCAATACCCCATGAATAGCAGACGTAATTTCCTGAAAACCGCAGGCATCGCTAGCGCTGTCGCAACGGCTGCTGTCAGTCGCGTAGCGATGGCCGCATTGCCAGAACCGGTCATCCAGACCAAGCCCACCACAATGCCCCCGCTGGTGCCGAATACAGGTCGTCCTTACAACCCGGTTGTCACCCCGAACGGCTGGACGTTGCCGTGGCGAATGAATCAGGGCGTGAAGGAGTTTCACCTCGTTGCCGAGCCTGTCGTGCGTGAAATGTGCGAAGGCTTCAAGGCGCATCTGTGGGGTTACAACGGGCAGAGCCCGGGGCCGACTATTGAGGTCGTTGAAGGCGACCGAGTGCGGGTTTTCGTGACCAACAAGCTGCCTGAAGTCACGAGCGTGCACTGGCATGGGCAACGTCTGCCCAACGGTATGGATGGCGTCACCGGCCTCACGCAAAAAGCGATTGAACCGGGCAAAACCTTCGTTTACGAATTCGTCGCGCGACGGCCCGGTACGTTTATGTATCACCCGCATGCCGACGAGATGGTGCAGATGGCGATTGGCATGATGGGCTTTTGGGTGACGCATCCGAAGCAGAAGCATCCGCTGATTGACGAGGTAGACCGTGACTTCTGCTTTCTGCTGAATTCGTACGACATCGAACCCGGTTCCTACACGCCGAAGATCATGACGATGGTGGACTTCAATTTGTG
>JBDSYI010000073.1:0-2727 GCA_039925745.1 Casimicrobium sp.
GTTCGGTGAAGCCGTTGATGTCGCCGATTGAAAAAGCCTGCGCCTGCGTCGTGCAGCGCGGTCGGGTGTTGGTGTTTCGCCATCCGCTTGCGGCGGCTGGCGTGCAATTGCCCAAGGGCACGCTTGAACCCGGCGAGTCGCCGGTCGATGCGGTGGTGCGCGAGTTGGCGGAGGAGTCGGGGCTGCGCTTGTCGGTAAAGCCTCAGTTCATCGCCGAGATGAAATTTACGGGCTCGACGAGCAAGGTGTTTCCTGACAGGCCACCGACGCAACAGCGCTGGTTCATCTTCCGGTTTGATGCGGTTGAGCCGCTGCCCGAGCGCTGGTCGCACACGGCGACAGGCAGCCCTGAGGAACACGGGCTCATCTTCGACTATTTCTGGCACCCGCTCGCAGAATCATTCGCCGCCGCACACCGGGGCTCAGATGCGCGATTTGCAACGGTGATTGATGCCTTGTTGAAGCACGCGTGAACTGCCGGGCAGGCTGCGGCGCGTGTTGCATCGCGCCATCAATTTCGTCGCCCATTCCAGACGCGCTGAACGGAAAACCTGCGGGTGTTCGCTGCGTTCAGTTAGACGACAGCAATCGTTGTCTGATTTTCGGCGACCCTCGTCGGCCCGCCGTTTGCGCCAGTTTGCGAGCCTCGGTCGAAATGTGCGGAACCGACGAAAACGTTGCGGCAACGCGCATTCATGCGATGGCGTTTTTGACAACGCTGGAAACGCAAACTCGTTAACAGCTTTTTCTTGTATTGACGCTTTAATGGGGGCTAAGCGCTAAAAACGTCATATATCGACTATCGATCAATTTCATCCTTTACCCCCGTATAAGCTTGGTTTCAGCACAAAGCTGATGCTCTGGCAAGTAGCTTGTTGATCGCCTGATCGCTACTTCGCTACTTCGCGGGCACGGCGATCATGAGCTTGCCGTCGACCTCGCCGACGAATACGCTGCTGTTACCGGAGCTACTGCCGTTGGCTGATTTGCTTTCGGTCTTGAAGCTGAGCTTTTTCACAATCGGGATATTGCTCTTGCTCGGCTTGCCGTCGGGGCCCTTTTGTGTCGCAATCTTTTGCTTGTCCTCGGCGTTGAGCTCGGTCAGCTTGATTTCCGTGACTTTGCTGCCGGCCTCCATCGTCACCATTTCCTTGTAGAAATCCAGCGCCATCGGGTTCGCGCCGACGGTGTACAGGAAGCCTTGCAGCGCCTTCTTGTCGCTGGTTTCGATCGCTTTTTTGTAAGCATCAACAAATGCTTTTTCGGCGGCGGGCGTCGCAGCGAGCGCTAATCCTGATCCGGCTGTGACTGCGAGGCCGAGCGTACAGACGATCGTGAACAAGGGTTTCAACATGATGTCTCCTTTCGAGGGTAAGAACGTGGGTTTTGACTGAAGACGAGACGTTAGCTCGCGTCGCCTTACGGTTTCCCTACAGCGCATGGGGCACCCGTTCAGACGAAGTGTGCCGCTAAATAACGCCACCGAACGTAGGGGAAATGTAGGGTCGCGCCGCCTAACGTCTGGGCATACGGGATGTTTATCCCGATTCGCCAGATTGGATTGGAGACTGCACATGGCCCTCTTTTGCCCTTTAACTGCCACTCACGCCGGGTTCGCGAGCGTGCTCAAAAGGCTCGGCAATACGTCGCTTGCGTGCGTCGCAGTAGTCGGCACTTTGCTGGCGAGCAACGCCGACGCAGCACCGTATGCGTATGTGCCGGATACGGTATCTGACAAATTGACCGTGTTCGATCTGGGGACGGGGGCTGCAGTGTCGCGCTACGCCATTCCAGATATTCTGGGCTTTCCGAACGTGGTGGGCTTCATGCGCAGCGCCGTGGTGCGCACCGGCGCCATTGCCAACGAGGTGTACATCACCAACCATGCAACCAACGAGCTGCTCGCTTTCAATTTGCTGAGCGGCACGGTGACCGGGCGCTGCACGACGGGAGCGCTGAGTTCGACCTCGCGCGGCCTCGCCATCACACCACTTGGCGACAAAGTGATCGTCACTAACGAGTCTGAAACTAGCTCAGGCAAGGACGTTCAGATCTTCACATTGCCATTGCCGCCCGTCGGGTGCGTAGCCACGGCCAACATCAGCCGCACCGACAAATACGGGACGGCCTCGAACATAACGCCCGGAAACGCCTACGCCGCTGCGGTCAATCCAACCGGCACCAAAGCCTATATTCCGCTCGGGATCGACAAAGTCGGTGTGCTCGATCTCACTACTAACAAGTGGACTAAATTGCTCAGTGTCGGTGCCAGCAGCGGTCCGACGTTCATCGCGTTCAACGCCCTCGGAACCAAAGCTTATGTCACGCTGAGCGGTTCCGGCGCGGTCGGCGTGATCGACACGATTGCTGACACCTATTCCGCAACGACTATTGCTGTCGGTTCAGTGCCGCGCATGGCCGTGGTGTCTGCCACATTGCTCTACGTCTTGAACGTCGGCGACAACAGCATTTCGATCATTGACACGATCACCAACACGGTCGTCAACACCTACGTCATCGGCACCAACACCAATAGTTTCAATGTGCTCACGGCGACCGGTGAGTTAATACTGGCGGACGACGCAACTAACGAGATTCACCGCGCGGCGGTTTCGCCGCCGTTCCTGCAAGGTCCCGCCATCGGTGGTGGCAATCTCAATTTCCCCGGTCCACAATGGACGCCGATTCCGCTGTCAAGCTTTGGTCCCACCGTACCCAATCTGCCGG
>JBDSYI010000074.1:0-12784 GCA_039925745.1 Casimicrobium sp.
CAAATGTGGCCTGATCGATAAACAGCGGAAAAAACGCGACGTAAAAGCCGATCACTTTTGGGTTCGACAGAGATACGAGCGCCGATTCGCGAAACCATTGCCACGGTCCGCGACCAGCGGTCTGAACGACCACGCCATCGCCCAACGTTTGTCTGGCGTTGCGAATCAGCGAAATCCCGATCCATGCCAGATACGCAGCCCCAGCGTAGCGCAACAAATCAAACGCACGAGGATAGGCCGCAGCCAGCGCGGCAACCCCCGAAAGCGCCAGCACCATCCAAACGATATCGCCAGCCATTAGCCCCAGCGTGCTCCACACGCCCGCCTTCGGACCGCCATTTCTTTCCGCCATAGAAGCGAACAACTTGATGGTGCCAGGGCCGGGAATGGCCAGGAAGATCAGTGTTGCGATGATGAGCGACGCAAGGTCGTTAATGCCGGTCATGTCTGACTTACGCCCGCTCCAACCAAAGCAAACACCGCTCTGCCTCAAGATGCGGCTCAGTAAGCGCCCGCTTACGATCCACAACCCATCCGCTACCGGCCAGTTCAGCAACTTCGTCGGAGGGGAATTTCCCCTTCATGGCGAGCACTAATGCGTCGTCGTCTGGCGAGACACAGCCTTGTGAGGACACTACGAAATCGCGCAGCGATGCGTAGGCGCGGCTGATCACGACGTCGTAGGTGACTGGGTGATCCTGCACCCGACTATGCACGGCGGAGAGATTGCCGATGCCCAAAGCTTCGGCAGCTTTGTTCACGTAGTCGGTTTTTTTTCGAACGGAATCGATGCTGACGACCTCAAGGTCGGGCCGAAGCACTGCAATCGGCAGCGCCGGAAAGCCACCGCCAGAGCCGACGTCGAGCAGCGTCGTCGCTTCTTTCGGGATGAAATGCAGGATCGACGCAGAATCAAGAATGTGCTGGATGAGCATCGCCTGCGGCTCGCGAATGGCGGTGAGATTGATCACGGCATTCCATTCGGACAGGAAGGCGAGCGATTCGACGAGTTGATTTTTCTGCTTGTCATTCGCCTTGATGTGCATTTCGGTGAGTGCGGCGTCGAGCGTGGCGCGAAGTTCGGCGCGAAGTTCAGGAGTAAATTCGATCTGGTCGCGCTTGAGCGGACGGTCGATGACGGGGCGGAGCCCTGCGGATGTGGTCATGCCTTGGCCTTGTGGGTTGATACCCGGCTGCACGGTAGGCCGTGTGCCAGTTTTGTTTTGAGTCATAAATGTAGGTTATGTTTTTGGCGCGGTCTTACCGCGATTCGTCGCACGCCATCAATGGCGGTAAAACCGCTCCCACACCAGCGCGGCGGACACAGTCACGCGACCATCTCCGCCAATCGTCCACGCTTGAGATGGACAAGTAGCAACGACATTGCGGCTGGCGTGATGCCGGAGATGCGGCCAGCCTGTCCAAGCGTTTCTGGACGTTGCGCGGTGAGCTTGATTTGCACTTCTTTCGACAGGCCACGAACGGCAGCGTAGTCGAGATCGTTCGGCAAACGTAGGTTTTCGTTGGCGAGCTGACGGTCGATTTCGTCTTGCTGACGGTCGATGTAGCCGGCGTATTTCGCGGTGATTTCGACTTGTTCGGCGACTGCTTCGTCCGCCTTTATAGGTTGAGTTGAGAGCCCAGCAACCGAGGCTTCACTCTTGGCCTGAAGCGCCAATTCACCACGCAGAGCATCAATCGCGGAATAAGTCACACCCGGGCGCCGCAACAAGTCAAACAAACTGTATTCCCGCTCAATCGTCGTCCCCAGCAATGCCTTTGCGCGCTCGTCAGACAGCAGCGACGGGTTCACCCAAGTCGATTTCAGGCGCTCTGTTTCACGTGAAACAGCGTCGCGCTTGCGATTGAACGCGTCCCAGCGGGCGTCGTCGACCAACCCAAGCGCACGTCCCTGCTCCGTCAAGCGCATATCGGCGTTGTCTTCGCGCAGTTGCAGGCGGTATTCGGCGCGGCTGGTGAACATGCGGTATGGCTCGGTCACACCTTGCGTCGTCAAGTCATCTACTAGAACGCCCAGATAGGCTTCGTCTCGACGTGGACACCAACCGTCTTTGCCTTTCGACTTGAGCGCGGCGTTCACGCCCGCGAGCAATCCCTGAGCCGCCGCCTCCTCGTATCCTGTGGTGCCATTAATCTGCCCAGCCATGAACAGACCCTCCAGATACTTGGTTTCCAGCGTCTGTTTCAACTGGCGCGGATCGAAATAATCGTATTCAATCGCATAGCCAGGACGCAAGATATGGGCGGCTTCCAGCCCAGTCATGCTACGAATCATGGCCAGCTGAATGTCGAACGGCAGACTCGTCGAGATGCCAGCCGGATAGATTTCCTGCGTGGTCAAGCCTTCCGGTTCCAGGAAGATTTGATGGCTTGTCTTGTCGGCAAACCGATGAATCTTGTCTTCAATGCTTGGGCAATAGCGCGGGCCGACGCCCTCGATTACACCCGTAAACATGGGGCTGCGATCCAGACCCGAGCGCACAATCTCATGCGTTCGCTCGTTGGTATGCGTGATCCAGCACGGCACCTGCTGCGGATGCATCGCGCGATTGCCCATAAAACTGAAAACTGGCGCAGGATCGTCGCCCGGCTGCACGCCGAGTTTTGAATAATCGATTGTCTTGCCGTCGATACGCGGTGGCGTGCCCGTCTTCAAACGGCCCTGCGGTAACTTCATTTCCTTCAGTCGCTCGCCGAGCGTCGTAGCCGCTGGATCACCCGCGCGACCCGCGGTGTAGTTTTGCAGGCCGATGTGGATCAAACCGGAAAGAAAAGTACCCGCGGTGAGCACCACCGTTTCGCTCTCAAAGATCAACCCCATCTGTGTTTTGACGCCAGTTACCTTGCCGCCAACGACCATCACATCATCAACGGGCTGTTGAAACAGGGTGAGGTTGGGTTGCGCTTCGACGCGTCGGCGGATCGCCGCGCGGTACAAAACCCGGTCTGCCTGCGCCCTCGTCGCCCGCACGGCGGGACCTTTTGACGAATTCAGAATACGAAACTGGATACCTGCCTCATCCGTGGCGATAGCCATCGCCCCACCCAACGCGTCCACCTCTTTGACCAAGTGGCCCTTGCCAATGCCGCCAATCGACGGATTACAGCTCATCTGGCCGAGGGTTTCGATGCTGTGTGTGAGCAGGAGCGTCTTCGCACCCGCGCGCGCAGCGGCGAGCGCGGCTTCGCTGCCAGCGTGGCCACCACCAACGACAATCACATCAAAACGGCCGGGAAAAATCATTGCTCAGCGAAATTCATAACGTAGAAACAGTTAATCCCAAGGAGTCGGCATCGGTTTTCGACGTGGGCTCAGGTCAATTGACCAAATTGCTCCTATGGTCGCAATTTGTTTCACGTGGAACATTCACCAGAAAGAGAGGACTTATTCTACCGAGGGATTCGGTCGTTCACGCTCGGAGCGAAGCAAGAATCTGACTTTGCTGCGCTACCGGAAGGAGGTATCAAACCTTTGGCTCAGGTCACTCGACCATTTCGCTCATTCGGAAACCTGAATTCTGCTGCGCCACTGGCAGGAGGTATCAAACCTTTGGTTCAGGTTATTCGACCATTTCTCTCATGCGGAAACCTGAATTCTGCTGCGCCACCGGCAGGAGGTATCAAACCTTTGGTTCAGGTCGTTCGACCATTTCGCTCATTCGGAAACCTGAATTCTGCAGCGCCACCGGCAGGAGGTATCAAACCTTTGGTTCAGGTCGTTCGACCATTTCGCTCCTATGGTCGCGAAATGTTTCACGTGAAACATCACCAATCTTCTGGCATCACCTTCCTCGTGCCGGAGCGAACGTCTTTTGTCACCTCGACAAACCGTCCATCACGCCATTCAAAAAACCGCGCGCCGGGCAATCTCGCCAAATCTTTCGTGGGCAGTCGGTAGCGATAACGAATACTGCTCCACACTGAATCCGGCTTCGCTTTGCCATCTGCGCTGTCGATCGTACGCAAAGGCAACTCCAACGGATCAATGTTGAAAGGGAAAGCAAATAGCCACGGAGTGCTCTCAGTCATTACCTGGCAGCGCCACGTCCTTTCCGGAGACACCGTACGCGCCTTCACCGTCACGTCAGAAAACATCCGGAAATAGGGCTGCCTTTCCTGCGTGCCGAGCAACACGTAAACACATGGCGCTACGCCTTCCGCATCGACTAATTTCGTTGCCGCTACGGACATCGGTTTCACCTCGCGACGCGTCCATTCAGCGAACGTCTCCGCCAATGGCTCCGCCCCTAAACTGGCCGCAACCGTCACCGCCACCACCATCACCGAGCCAATATCGGCGAATCGTCCGCGAGCAAGCACCAGTGCAACTGCCACCGACAGCACCAACCAGGGTGCATAGTAGAACCGGGCAAACGTCACCGTACCAAACGGGCCGCCATCAAGCATCGGCGCAAACGCCTTGGCGAGCGGCGTTTGCACGACCACCGCCGCCAGCAACACGAGCAACACGCCACCAATCAAGCCGAGCGAAACCTTAACGTCGCGTCGGCGCCAAATCAGGGCGATTAAACATGCGCCGAGCACACCTCCGGCAAACCACGGCATCACCGGCGCGCCGACAATCAACTCGACGAGCCGTGGTAGAGCCATCAACATTGTTTGCGCGCCGTCGGTCACCTGCCCGACCGGGTCGGCGCTAGCAATCGCATAAGCGTCGCTCACAATGCGGTGCCGCCAGAAAAATGCCCCGGCAATGACGGCGCCCAACAACACAAACAAGCTCCCGCGTCGCCGCCACGACTCGCCGCTTGCCGCAAGCGCGACGAAGCACATCATCGTTGAAATCGCATATGCCGATTCCTTGCTCCAGCATGCACCGAGGGTCGCCAGCATCGCAAGCGGAAACGCAAATACATTGCCTTGCAAGGCGCGCACCATCGCAATTGCCTGCCCAAGCAGAAAGGCAATCGCCAGCAAATCAAAGCGATTGGACGGCCAAAGAATTGTCGCCAGCGCAAACGGTCCGAGCGTGAAAAGCAACACCCCAGCAACGGCAGCACTTGCACGCAGAGCAAGCGCTCGCAACAACCAGAACAACAGTCCCGCGTTGACGCAGTGCAGGATGAAATTGATCAGGCTGTGCGCTGAGTAATCGAGCCCAAACAGAAGTGTGGCCAGCCACCAGGACAACACACCGATGGGTCGAAAATAATAGGGCTCATAAAAATGGCTCTGCCAGAACGCAGCCAGCGGCGCGTCGACCATACGGGCGGTCGCCAAAAAAACATAATCGTCAGCAACAAAATCACCGCGCGTGACCGGCAGATAAATCCACGCCAGCAACACGAAAAGCGGCAGCAAAACAAACCACGCGTATCGACCGTGGAACCAGTCCGGCGGAGCCGGAGATCGCTGTGGTTTAGCCATTGCTTTCGTCAATCAGCTTTTTCATCAAACAAAGCCCACACTGGGGCTAAAGCGCGAAAATGGCAAATGTCGACTTATGTTCATAATCCATTCTAGGCCCAGTGAAATAAGACATTCAGCCAAAAGCTGCTACCATTTCCAGGTGATTTCTATCAAAATTCACCGGCGCATGCGTCAATCAGCACCCACACTCCTCACTGCGGCGAGGCTACCACGGCCTCCGATCGCGTAAATCCGTGAATCTCACTCTCGCCCATGCCCACCCTCCACGCGGCTTCGTGTTGTGGCTGTCGGTCAGTCAACTCATCAGTTGGGGCACGCTTTTCTACACATTTTCGCTGCTGCTCGAGCACTTTGAAAAAGACCTTGCGCTGTCGCGTGTCGATGCGGCGCTCGCGTTCAGCCTGGCGCTGCTCGTTGAGGGCGTGCTTTCATTCGGCATCGGCCGCATGATCGACGCCGGTCGGGCGCGAGCGATCATGTGCGCCGGGTCAGCGGTTGCCGCGGCAAGCTTCGTCGCCCTCGCCTTCGTGCAAAACCAGTGGCAACTCTACGCGGCATGGATCGCGATCGGCGTGGCGATGTCTGGCGTGCTGTATCAGCCTGCTTTTTCGGTGTTGATCCGTCGCTACCCGGACGACTTTCGGCGCGCCATCATCACGCTCACGTTTCTGGGCGGGCTCGCCAGCACCGTGTTCATTCCGCTCGGTGCGTGGCTGATCGGCGCCTTCGGATGGCGCGGCGCTGTGATCGCGCTCGGCTCGCTGCACCTGATCGTCTGCCTGCCCATTCATGCGTACTGGCTGCGCGGTGAACCGCCAGCACAAATGCATCACGAAGCGACTTCGTTGAAAAAGCTTATCGAATACACCCATCATTTCCCGTTCTGGGGACTGGCTGCATTCTTTGTTTTATTTTCCGGCATCACCACCGCGATGGGGGGACACCTGGTCCCCATTCTGCGCGAACGCAACTTGGCCGAAGCGTGGGTGATTGCGATTCCAGCCTCCATCGGCATCCTGCAAGTCGCCGGTCGACTGGTACTGTTTTTTACCGAGAAGCGCATTGACATCCACAAAGCCAATCGCTGGATTCCGACACTCTTGCCCGCCGCGTTATTTGTACTCGCGCTGGGCCTGCAATCGCCGTCATTCGCTATCTTTTTTGCGCTCCTCTACGGCATGGCCAATGGCATGATCACCATTGTCAAGGCCACCTCAATGGCCACCTATGTGTCACGAGAACGGGCGGCTTCACTAAATGGTTTGCTCGGCTTTCCAACGGCAATCTCGCGCGCAGTAGCGCCGTCCATGCTCGCGGCATTGTGGGCGGCGAGCGGCAACTACCTGATGGGTCTTTCGGTGCTTTGTGCGGTAGCGGCGCTCGCCGTCATCGCGTTCTGGTTCGCGCAGCGGCACGCACTCGCCCCCGCGCGAAGCTAGCGCGTCGCCCAAAGCTTTGTAAGCAGGTGTAAAAAACTTCAAGGCGTGTCCGCCATTCGCGTTATGCGCCGTTAAACAGACAGCTACTGCGTTGTACCCCTGCCTTCAACACTTCACGACTGGAACCCCATGAAAACCGCCCTCCGCACCATCGTAACCCTGGCCGCCTGCGTAACCGCGTTTACCGCAGTCACCGCATCGGCTCAGCCGCAAACACCGAACATCGACCAGCGTCAGCAAACACAAGCCAACCGCATCGTCAATGGTCAGGCGACCGGCCAACTCTCAAACCGAGAAGCCGCGCGCCTCAACGCTGGCCAGAATAAAGTCGCCAGAATGGAAGCGCGTGCAAAAGCCGACGGAAAAGTCACCCGCGCCGAACGCAAGGCGATCCAGAAAGAGCAGGACAAACAAAGTCGCCGTATCAAGCGCCAGAAACACGACGGCAACAAGCGGTAATTAATGTTCCAATAAAAAAGGCGCGCCTGTGCGCGCCTTTTTTTCATGTCTTTACCTACTGGATCGTTGTAGCCACAATCAAATAGTTCGAGGTGACAGTACCGGCGCCAGGCACGGTCGACGTATCTGTGCCCTCCGATTTAGCATTGCCCACGCCAGGTATGTTCCATGTCGTAAATGACGTGACCGAAGTGGATCCAGCCGTGGGATAACGCGTGGTTTGATCGATCTTAAACTTGCACGCGTTAAACGTACCTGCTGGAACGGTCACGGATTCCATACCCAGGAAAGTGGTGCTTCCTACCTGATTGCCTGTGCCCAGAGTTGGCTGACTCGGGTTGAAAACGATGTTGTAGCTGTAATCCACTTTCTGTCCCGTGGTCCATTTTCTCGGAAAGACCAAAGGTGGTTCAAAGTAGGTGTCCTGCGCCGGCGATTTACTCGTGTCACGAGAACCGAGCAACGTGTAGTCGTTGGCATTGTTCTGGAAAAACGTCAAACCGGGCGTGGTCACGTTGCTGCCACCCGACATCGCCGTGGTGGTGGTGAATTGCCGTGCAGCGCTGCGCCCATTGAAGGTGACCGGGGTCAGGTCATAGTCGTACGCGATGGTGCTCGAGCTGTCACTATTAAAGCCGAATACGCTGACCGTTGTTTTCGACGTAATGGACTTTTTGCTCAGATAGAAGTCACCGCAATCGCCCGCGCCTGCGGGCGGAGGCGTCACGACGGTGCTCGCTGCCGTGGCGCTTGAAGCGCAAAACGCGATGTCCTCGCCGACATAACCTGCGGTCACTGCTGTGTTGTACGTTGCCTGACTTGCGCTGTAGCGATGATTCGAGGTTTTACCGTTAGCCGCCGCACGGAACCCGCGATAAATTCCGACGGTGCCCACGGGGCATGCGCCGCCCGTTGGCTGCTGGGTGGCGAAGTCGTAGTCTTCCCAGGTAAATCCGGTTACGTTCTGCGCCCGGATACTTTCACAATCAATCCCCTGGCGACCGTAAAAATGTGAACTCACATACGGGCTTGCGAGGCTAATGTAGAAACGACAAATCTTCGTCTGATTGGCTGTCGCGCCAGCAACCGCGGTCGCTTGAAACGTCATACCTGTACGCTGAAAATCAGCGACGCCATCCAGCGCCGACTGCTCACCCACCCGACCCGTCACGAAATACGCATCCAGCGACTTGTTGTAATACTCCACGACAGTCACGGTTTGCGCCTGCACTTGCGCACTGAATGCGCACAGCAGCAAAGCGGTCGCAGCGGTCGCAACCCCGCGCGAACAAAGTTCTCTAAAGCTCATTTTCCAACCCTCATTTTGAGCGCATGTGTTCATGGCGCCCTGTTAGCAATTCATGTGTTTCGTCAAACCGCCAAGATCCGACGGTCAGCGTATGGTCTCGCCAAAACACTTCGATTTCACAATCATAAATTGAAAGTGGGATAAATCTGGTGTTCTGAGGGACATTTCTGCACAGACGAGCTACTTTTTTAGCGCAGCTAAACCGGCAAACGCATTGGCCATCGCACCCTGTGGTTTGATTGGTTCCCGCGCCGGCTGCCAGCCACCACCGCCCCTCCGATCCCCGCTAGCACCGCCACTGCCCCGTCGGGCCTCCCCTATCTTCTCGACACGTGGTTCTTGCGGCGCATCCAGCCGCATGGTCAGCGCAATTCGCTTCCTCGTCACGTCAACCTCAACCACCTTCACCTTCACGATTTGCCCGGTTTTGACGACATCCTTCGGGTCTTTCACGAACTTGTTGGCGAGTTGCGACACATGAACCAAACCATCCTGATGCGCACCGACGTCAACGAACGCTCCGAACGCGGCAACGTTGGTCACCGTGCCTTCGAGAATCATGCCCTCGACCAAATCCTTGATGTCATTCACGCCATCGTTGAACTTCGCGACCTTGAACTCGGGGCGCGGATCGCGACCCGGTTTTTCCAATTCTGCGAGCACATCGCGCACCGTGATTTCACCGACGCCTTCCGACGCAAATGCATTCACTGGAACCGCCTTGAGCACGCTTGAATTGCCAATCAACTCGGCAAGCGGCTTCTTCGCACGCTCGATAATTTTTTGCACCAGCGCGTAGCTCTCAGGATGCACCGCGCTCGCGTCAAGCGGATTGCTGCCTTCGCGAATGCGCAAGAACCCTGCGCATTGTTCGAACGTTTTAGGGCCGATCCCCGACACTTTGCGAATCGCCTCGCGATCAACAAAAGCGCCGTTTTGTTCACGATGCGTCACGATGTTTCGCGCATTGCTTGCGGACAAACCGGCTACGCGTGAGAGCAATGGCGCCGACGCAAGATTGACATCCACACCCACCGAGTTCACACAATCCTCAACAATCGCGTCGAGCTTTTTGGCGAGCAACGATTGATTCACATCGTGCTGATACTGCCCCACGCCGATCGACTTTGGATCAATCTTCACCAGCTCTGCCAGCGGATCCTGCAAGCGCCGTGCAATGCTCACCGCACCACGCAAACTCACATCCATGTCCGGCAGTTCCTGCGACGCGTATTCGCTCGCTGAATACACCGACGCGCCCGCTTCCGAAACGACGGCCTTCACAATGCCACCGCCCTGTTGCTTGATCAAATCCGCCGCCAATTGATCGGTCTCGCGGCTTGCCGTCCCGTTGCCAATCGCGATCAATTGCACGCCATGAACTTCGCATAGCTTGCCGAGCGCATGCAGCGAACCATCCCAATCTTTGCGTGGCTCATGCGGGTACACGACGCTGGTCGCGACGACCTTGCCCGTTGAATCCACGACCGCCACTTTCACGCCAGTGCGAATGCCAGGGTCAAGCCCCATCACCACTTTGTTACCCGCAGGCGCAGCCAGCATCAGGTCGCGCACGTTGTCGCCAAATACTTTGATCGCTACGTCTTCTGCGCTCTCTCGCAACTTGGCGAATAAATCTCGCTCCAGCGACGGCGCGAGCTTGACCTTCCACGTCCAGCTCACCACGCGCTTCAACCAGTCGTCGGCGGCGCGCGCCTGATGCGACCAGTTCACCTGATTGGCAACCATACCTTCGCACGGCGTAAACACTGAGCCCGGCTTCGTGGTTGCGCTAGACGCGGACGGCTCGGCTTCTGGCTGCACAAGTTTCACCGTCAACGCCTCAGCCAACCACCCGCGAAACACCGCGAGCGCGCGATGCGATGGCACCTTGCCGATCGGCTCCGCGTAATCAAAATAATCACGGAACTTGTCGCCGTCTTTCTCTTTGCCTTCGGCCAGCTTCGACTCAAACAAACCGTTCTGCCACAGCCACTCGCGCATGCGCCCCACGAGCGCTGCGTCCTCGGCCCACGTCTCCGACAAAATGTCGCGCGCGCCGTCCAGACACATTTGCGGCTCGGTAAATGTTGGCGGCGAACCGTCGATACCCGGCCCCGTATTCACAAACTTCACGGCTTCATCGAGCGGCACCAACGTCGGGTCGCCGTACAACGCATCAGCCAACGGCTGCAACCCCGCCTCGCGAGCAATCTGCGCCTTGGTGCGCCGCTTCTGCTTGTATGGCGCGTAGATGTCCTCAATCTCCTGCTTGCTCACTGCACGATCCAGTGCTAGCGCCAATTCGTCCGTGAGCTTGCCCTGCTCCTTAATCGAGCCGAGCACCGCATCACGGCGCTGATCGAGCTCTCGCAGATACGTCAAGCGCTCTTCAAGAAAACGCAGTTGCACGTCATCCAGACCAAACGTGGCCTCTTTACGATAGCGGGCGATGAACGGAACGGTGGCCCCGCCATCGAGTAGGCCCACAGCAGCTTCGGCTTGTTGAGCAGTAATGACAACGTCTCGCGCCAGGCGCGCGATCAAGGATTCAGGCATCGTGTCTTTTAGTTAAATTTTTTCAGGAGGCGCGGAGTTTAGCGACTCGACCGCATTCGGCGAGTCATTCACCACGCGAATGACCCGCTGCGGAAATGGCACACCAATGCCGTTGGTCTGAAACGCCCGCCAGATGGCGAGGTTGATGTCAGAGCGCACGTTGCCCGTGCCATTTTCCGGGTCGGCGATCCAGTAGCCCAATGTCAATTCAAGACCGTCCGACGCAAAATCACTGAGCAGCGCGCCCGGTGCCGGCGACTTCAGTACGCGTGACTGGGCCAGCGCCGCTTCAATCATCAGTGACCGCGCCAGCTCGACATCGCTCGCATAGTCAATCTGCAATTTGGTGTTAAACGCAACGTTAGGGCTTTGCAGTGACAAGTTCTCTACACGATTGACAATGAACATCTCGTTCGGCACCACCGACTCACGCCCATTCAGCGCGCGCACCACGGTATAGCGCGTGTTGATAGTGGTAATTTGCCCCTCAAAGTTGTCAACTTTCACGCTATCGCCAACACGAAAACTACCCTCAAGCAACATGGCAAAGCCGCTCACGTAGTTCGATGCAATTTTCTGCAGACCGAGCCCCAATCCCACACCGAGCGCGCCCCCGAAAACAGACAACACCGTCAGATCGATGCCCACCGCCGCCAGCGCAAAGAGCAATGCAAGCACAAACAACGACGCTCGCAAAAAGCGCGACAACACGAGCCGCGTGCTCATGCTGATGCCGGTGGCCATCAGCCGCATCTCCAGAAGCGACGACAACCACAACGCACCGAGCACCGTGAAGGCGACCAGCGCCAGCCCCTGAAGCAACGTGAGCACTGACACCTGCGTTTTGCCGAGCGGAATGACGATGGCCTCCAGCTCTTGCTCGATGAAGGGCAAGACGCCGGCCAGATACAGCACAAGCGTCAGCCAAATCAGGCCGCTCACGACATTGATGCTGCCACGCACCGGCGAGGAATCCGGGAAAAGCCTGCGCAACACACGCACAATCAGCCGGACCACCAACAGCGCCGCAAATACGCGCACTGCGAACTTCGGCAACGCACCCGTCGCCGCGCCATACGGCGTGAGGCGCAGCGCCACCAATATCAAATACGTCGCCAATGGAAACGTCGCGCTGGTCAATGCGGCTCGCCCTAGCGCTTGAGCCCGCGTCAGCGACGGCTCAAGACGGCGCGCCACCAACATCCCCACGAATAGGCCGATCGCCATTGCGATCAACACTATGAAGATGTGCTCGACATCACTGCCGTCGACGACTTCGAGCTCTTTTACGATTTCCTGGAACGGTGTAAGCATCCGCTGATTATCTCGCGACCTAGAATCAGACTTCCTCTAGCGATAAACCGAGCACCAACATGACCATCCAACCCTTCCACTTGGCCTTCCCAACTCACGACCTCACCGCCGCGCGCAAGTTCTATCTCGATCTGCTCGGCTGCAAAGAAGGCCGCTCCAGCCCGCATTGGGTGGACTTTGACTTTTACGGTCACCAAATCGTCGCCCACCTCGCGCCCGAAGAATGCACGATGGCCAAAACCTCCGAGGTTGACGGCGACAACGTCCCCTGCCGTCACTTCGGCGTTGTGCT
>JBDSYI010000075.1:0-3652 GCA_039925745.1 Casimicrobium sp.
CAGGTAGCGATCGAAGCCATCGAAAACGGCTTCGGCGAAACCAAGCTCTCGCGCGACAAGGCGAAGCGTCTGGCCTCGTGGTATTTCCTCGAGAACGCCATGAACCAGGGCGACATCGTCTCTGGCATGGTCGTTGGCAAAGTCAAAGGCGGCCTGACCGTCATGACGCACGGCGTTCGCGCCTTCCTGCCAGGTTCGCTGGTTGACATGCGTCCTATCAAGGACACGTCGCCGTACGAAGGCAAAGAGCTCGACTTTAAAGTCATCAAGCTCGACAAAAAGCGTAACAACGTGGTCGTTAGCCGCCGCGCGGTTCTCGAAGTTTCGATGGGTGCTGAGCGCGATAAATTGCTCTCGACGCTGGCCGAAGGCGCGACCGTTACCGGCACCGTCAAAAACATCACCGACTATGGCGCCTTCGTGGACTTGGGCGGTATCGATGGTTTGCTTCACATCACCGATCTGGCATGGCGTCGCGTCAAGCACCCATCGGAAGTGCTCACAGTCGGTCAGGAAGTTACTGCCAAGGTTCTCAAGTTCGATCAAGAGAAAAACCGTGTTTCGCTCGGCCTCAAGCAATTGGGCGACGATCCGTGGGTTGGCTTGGCCCGTCGCTATCCACAAGGTACGCGTCTGTTCGGCAAAGTCACCAACATCACTGACTATGGCGCCTTCGTTGAAATCGACGCTGGCATCGAAGGTCTGGTGCACGTCTCCGAAATGGACTGGACCAACAAGAACGTAAGCCCTGCCAAAGTGGTGTCTTTAGGCGACGAAGTTGAAGTCATGATCCTGGAGATCGACGAAGACCGTCGCCGTATTTCGCTCGGCATCAAACAGTGCCAGGCCAATCCGTGGGACGAATTTGCTGCCAACTACAAAAAGGGCGACAAAGTCTCTGGTGCGATCAAGTCGATCACTGACTTTGGCGTGTTCATCGGCTTGCCAGGCGGCATTGACGGCCTCATCCACTTGTCTGATCTGTCCTGGAACGTGCCCGGCGAAACCGCTGTGCGTGACTTCAAGAAAGGTCAAGAGCTCGAAGCCGCGGTCCTCGGTATCGACGTTGAGCGCGAGCGTATTTCGCTTGGCATCAAGCAACTCGATGGCGATCCGTTCAACAACTACATCGCAATCAACGACAAGGGCGCAATCGTCAATGGCACAGTGAAATCCGCTGAAGCCAAAGGCGCTGTGATCCAGTTGGCCGATGATGTTGAAGGCTACTTACGTGCGTCCGAAGTGTCGCGTGATCGTGTGGAAGACATCCGCAGCCACGTGAAAGAGGGCGAGACCGTCGAGGTGATGATCATCAACGTGGATAGGAAGACTCGCAACATAAGCTTGTCGATCAAAGCCAAGGACTCGGCTGAAGAGACCGAAGCGATCCGTTCGCACGCCAGCAAAGAGGCTAAAGACGAGAGCAATACGAGCTCAGGTCTGGCTGGCTTGGGTGCGTTGCTCAAGTCGAAAACCGACAGCAAGACGGAATAGCGAGACGCTCGGTTTTCACGCGCAATAGCATCAGAAGAGGAGAGGGTAATGACACGTTCGAGCTTGGTCGCCCGGCTGTCGGAGCGCTTTCCTCACCTGATGGCGCGTGATACTGAACTCGCCGTTCGCCTGATTCTGGATGCGATAGGCGACGCGCTCGCCGAGAGCTCCAGGGTCGAAGTACGCGGTTTCGGCAGCTTCGCGCTGTCGTACCGCCCGCCCCGGGTGGGGCGCAATCCCAAGTCCGGTGAACAGGTAGTCGTTCCGGCAAAGCACGTGCCACATTTCAAGGCGGGCAAAGAACTTCGCGAGCGCGTAGATCAATTGCCGCCACTCATTGTTACCGCACCGACTTCCGCATCGAAATCTTCGATTTCTTTAGCCGCCGTCGGCACGGTGTGACGGCATTTCGCCTACATCGCGGCATAGGTCAAACGTACCGATATGGACTTTGAAGCTTGGTGGCTGCTGATTCCGCTTGGCTGTTTCGCGCTTGGCTGGTTTGCAGCGCGCGTTGACATTGCTTATGTTTTGCGCGATGCGCGAGCCTTACCAGCCGCTTATTTCCGGGGCCTCAATTTTTTGCTGCGCGAGCAGCATGACAAAGCCGTTGAAAGCTTTGTTGACGTGTCGCGACGCGATCCGCACGCACTTGATCTGCAACTTGCGCTGGGTAGCCTTTTCCGCCGCCAGGGCCGGTTAGGCGAGGCGACCGGCATCCATCAATCGCTGGTGGATCGCCATGATTTACCAAAAGACAAACGCGAACTTGCGCTGTTTGAGCTCGCTCAAGACTTCCAATCTGCCGGAATATTTGATCGTGCCGAAGCGGTCTACGAGTCACTCAAAGGCACTTCCTACGAATCCGAGGCTGTGACTCGACTCGCGTCTGTGCTTGAGCAAGAAAAGGCCTGGGAAAAGGCAATTGCCGCGCGTCAGCGTATCGAACAACTAAGCGGTGAGCCGCAAGCGCGCTACATCTCGCAGTATCACTGCGAATTGGCCGAAGCAGCGCTTGCGAGTGGAAATACGGAGGCGTTACAGTCGGAGCTGGCCGCAGCGACCGATGCAAATCGCAATAGTGCACGCGTGCAGCTGATCGCGTTTCGTGCCGCGATGAAAGCAGGCGACGCTGCGGCGGCTGAGGCGTCACTCGCAGCCTTAATGCGCGTCAAACCTGAATTAGTGGTGCTGATCGCCGAAGATGTGGTTGCGCTCTACGAAAAGCTGGGGCGTCCGGAGCTTGGGGTCGAACGGCTCGCCACCGCGCAGAGCGAATCCACCACTTCGCTCGGTTTGTCGCGACTGATGGACGCATCACTGAAAATCGAGGGCCGCGATGCTGCTCTCTCCCGTCTGAAGCAGGCATTGGCCCGGCAGCCCTCGGCCCGCGAAGCGGGGCGTTTGCTGGAACTGGAAAGCGGTACGGCGGATACTGAGGCTGGAAAGACCATGCTGGATACCGCCAAACTTCTGTACCGTGCTACCGACAAAGTTCCCGGCTTCAACTGCGGGCAGTGTGGATTCCGGGCACCAAGGTACTACTGGAAGTGTCCCGGCTGCAATGCTTGGGAAAGCTTTCGTGCAACGCCGCTAGGTGACTAGCTCGGCGCATTTTGATAAAGTAATACTTTAATTAGTTTTTCTAAAACATTGATTTATTGGATTAATTTATTTCAAAGTTAAAGTCACTCTTTGTCTGTCGCGAGTGCGGAGCCAGCGCAAGCAAATGGCAGGGGCAGTGCTCGGGTTGTAACGCCTGGAACACGCTGGAAGAAACGCGCGCTGATGCGAACACACGGAGCCGCGCTGCGCCGTCGGGCCCGCGCCGTGCTATCAAACTATCTGAGGTAAGCCGCGAATCGATCCAGCGGTGGCCTACCGGCTTGCCAGAGTTTGACCGCGCTTTAGGTGGCGGACTGGTGCCTGGAGGCGTCATTTTGCTGGGCGGTGACCCTGGCATCGGCAAATCGACTTTAACGTTACAAGCGGTTGCGGCGCTGGCGAGTTCACGTCGAGCGCTGTATGTTTCCGGTGAGGAATCTGCCGCGCAGGTCGCCTCGCGGGGCGAGCGGTTGGGCCTTGATCTGGCACTGATCGACATGCTGGCGGAGACTTCACTTTCGGCCATTCTGAGCGAAATACAAGCATCGCAACC
>JBDSYI010000076.1:0-2773 GCA_039925745.1 Casimicrobium sp.
TTTTCCGGGTCGAGCCCAACGCACACGAGCGAGCGTGATTTCGACCACGCAGCTTGTAGTTTTTGATTGAACGTTGTCATGCAATCGCTCCTTCCATCAAAGACATTTGCTCCGCTTGGTGCTCGGAAATCAGCGCGTCGACCATGTCACCAATGTCGCCGTCCATAATGAAATCAAGCTTATACAGCGTCAGGTTGATGCGGTGATCGGTCATCCGGCCCTGCGGAAAATTGTAGGTACGAATGCGCTCGCTGCGATCCCCCGAACCGACCAGCGATTTGCGCAATCCCGCCTCTTTGGCGTGCGCCGCCGCGCGCTCGCGCTCCAACAATCTCGACGCCAACACTTCCATCGCGCGCGCTTTGTTTTGATGTTGCGAACGCCCATCCTGACATTCCACCACCACGCCGGTCGGAATGTGCACGATGCGCACCGCCGAATCGGTCTTGTTAATGTGTTGTCCACCGGCGCCGGACGCGCGAAAGGTGTCGATGCGCAAGTCCGATGGATTGATCGTGATGTCCTTCACCGGGTCGGCTTCGGGCAGGATCGCCACCGTGCAGGCGCTGGTATGAATGCGCCCCTGCGCTTCGGTCACCGGCACGCGCTGCACGCGATGGGTGCCCGACTCAAACTTCAGTTTTGAGTACGCGCCCTGCCCAATGATTCGCGCAATCACCTCGCGATAACCGCCGAGCTCGCTCTCACTCGCCGATACGATCTCCACCTGCCAGCGCTGCCGCTCGGCAAACCGCGTGTACATACGCAGCAAATCGCCCGAGAAAAGCGCGGACTCATCGCCGCCCGTTCCCGCACGAATTTCAAGAAAGATATTGCGCTCGTCGGCCGGGTCTTTCGGCAACAAGCCCAGCGTCAACTCTTTTTCAATGCGCTCGATATCTGCCTTGGCGCTATCGATTTCTTCCTGCGCCATCTCCTTCATTTCCGGATCGGCCAACATCTCCTGCGCGCCCGCCAAATCGGCCTCGCGCGCCTGAAACTGTGCAAACAACGCCGAGATCGGCTCGATGTCGCTTCGCTCACGCGACAGCGCACGAAAGCGATTCATGTCGTTCGTGACGGACGGGTCAGACAACAAGCTCTCCACCTCGACCTGGCGGCGCGAGAGTTGTTCAAGCTTGATGCGAAAAGTGTCTTTCATGGGGGCTCTAGAAACAAAAAAGCCACGCGTAACACAGCTATCGCCCGGAAAGGGTGAGGGAGCGGGCGAGCGTGGCTAAAGGGACATTTGGCTCAATTCTAGGCGGTTTGGGTGCGTCCGCCCGCTAGGTTTGCGGTTCAGAGACCGCGGCACGGCGCATGTTCGCGTACCGAAGCCAGTATTTATGCTTTCGCAAACTCCGCGCGATGCTTAATCCAGCGGTCTACAAATGCGGCCCGATTAAACGCTGCATCGCTTTCAAGTTTCGTTGCCGCATCCCGCGCCGCCTCAACCAGATCGATGTCTTCCTCAATGTTGGCGTAGCGCAGCGACGGTAATCCCGACTGCCTCGGTCCGAGCAATTCACCGGGGCCGCGAATGCGTAAATCTTCGCGGGCGATGATGAAGCCGTCGGTGTTTTCGTAGATGACTTTCAGGCGCTGCTTGGCGGTTTCTGAGAGCTTGCCTGCGAAGATCAGAATGCAGGTTGACGCGACGCTGCCACGACCCACGCGACCTCTGAGCTGATGCAGTTGCGCCAGGCCAAAACGCTCCGCATGCTCAATCACCATCCAGCTCGCGTTGGGTACATCGACGCCGACTTCAATCACCGTAGTTGCGACGAGTACCTGAATTCGGTTCGCCGTGAACTCTTTCATGATGGCAGCCTTCTCGTCAGCCTTCATGCGACCGTGCAGCATTTCCACTTTCACGTTCGGCATCAGAGCGACAAGGTCTGCGTGGAGCGCGGTGGCGTCTTGCAGTTGCACATCCTGCTCAGCGAGTTTTTCGCTTTCTTCAATGAGCGGACACACCCAGTAGGCCTGCGCTCCCTGTTGCGCAGCCTCATAAATGCGCCGCACAATCTCGCCGCGACGCGCGTCACTGACGAGCTTCGTTGCGATGGGTTGCCGCCCGCCGGGTAGTTCGTCGATGACTGATACGTCGAGGTCGGCGTAGTAGCTCATCGCGAGTGAACGCGGGATGGGTGTGGCGCTCATCATTAATGTGTGTGGTGCAGGCTGTCGCTCACTGTCCTGCTGGCCACGTTGCCGCAATTGCAGGCGCTGTTCAACGCCAAACCGATGCTGCTCGTCGACTACCACCAATCCCAATCGCGCAAACGAAACCTTCTTTTGAAAGAGTGCGTGCGTGCCGATCACGATATTTGCTTCACCGCGTTTACATGCCGCATGCGCCTCACGCATTTCAGCGGCAGGTAGCGAACCCGTGAGCCAAGTCAGTTTGATGGGCAACTCGGAAAGCCAGTGCGAGAGTTTGTTGAAGTGCTGCTCGGCCAGCAGCTCGGTCGGCGCCATAAATGCCACCTGCCAACCGGCCTCCACTGCGACCAGCGCGGCAAGCGCGGCGACCACTGTTTTGCCACTGCCGACGTCGCCCTGCAGAAGACGCGTCATGGGAGCGCCTCGCTGCATGTCATGCAGCGCCTCAGACAGTGCACGCTCCTGCGGCGCAGTGAGTTTGAAGGGCAGTCGCTGGCGTAACAGCGTCGTGATCAAGCCCGTTGGATGCAGCGTCGGCGCTGCTTCCTCGGAGCGCAACGACTTGGCATCGCGCAGGGACAGTTGCTGGGCAAGTAGCTCATCAAAT
>JBDSYI010000077.1:0-14553 GCA_039925745.1 Casimicrobium sp.
ACTCGACCGATGCACATGATCTGCTCAATGACTGCCGCGCGAACGTGGTCGTCGTGAGTTAAGGTGAAGCCACGCACCGTAGCGAATTCTCCGCTCTCGATGCGCTCACGATAGACATCAAGCTGAGGGCTATTCTGCGAAAACACGCCGTTAAGATTGCTGATCGCGGAGACGCCGAGTCCGATGAGATCGGTGCTTTGGTGTGTGCTGTAGCCCTGAAAATTACGGCGCAGCGTGCCCGCAGTGAGCGCTTGGGCGAGCGAGTCGCTGGGCTTGGCGAAATGGTCGAGGCCAATCGCCACGTAGCCCGCATCAACGAGGCGCTCGGTGGCGTACAAAAACAGTTCTGTGCGCAGCTCGATGCTCGGCAGCGTATTCGTTGGAATACGCCGCTGCGCCTTGAAACGCTCTGGGATGTGGGCGTAGTTAAACAGCGCCAGGCGATCTGGTTCAAGCGATAGCGTGCGTTCAAGCGTCGCAGCAAATGTCTCACGCGACTGAATCGGTAGCCCGTAAACCAGATCAAACGAAATGGACGGAATGCCGCTGTCGCGTGCGGCGCGAACGGCTTGCGCCGTTTGCTCAAACGTTTGCGAGCGATGAATGAGCGTCTGCACGCGCTCATCAAAGTCCTGCACGCCGTAGCTGACGCGATTGAAGCCCATCGCGGGCAAAGCGCTCACGTAGGCCGCGTCGAGATAGCGCGGATCTAGCTCAATACTTTGTTCGCGTTCGCCGAGCATTTCGAACTTGCTCGACAAGTCAGCCATCAAGCGACCGAGTTGTTTGATCGTTAGAAAGTTTGGTGTACCGCCACCAAAAGCCAGTTGCACAATCGGCAACTTAGGTACTGCGTCGAAAATCAGCGCAGTTTCTTGGGCCAGCGTGTCGAGGTATTCGTCGGCGATGGTCGTGCTCTTGCTGATGATCTTGTTGCACGCGCAGTAGTGACACAACGAGCGACAGAACGGCACATGAACGTAGAGCGAGGCACGACGATGCTGCATGCTTTGCAGCGCAAGCGCATACGCGTCAGGGCCGAACGACGTCGTAAAGCGATCAGCCGTTGGATAAGACGTATATCGCGGTCCGTTGAGATCGAAACGATTTAGAACTTCGGCAGGAAACACAGGCGTGATGCAGGTTGGAAGACTGGCGCTAGTATCAGAGCGCTACTCGATTCAACAGTTGACCTACGTCAGATAGACGTAAGAGAGACGCAAGTTGTTGGCTTGCCGACTGGAAGGCGTCATTGCCGCGCGCTATCACGCAGCGGCAACTCTGATAGATCACGCTTCTTTGCTGCACCGTCATGTAACCAGAGCGAAACAAAGCTAGCCCCAGCAATCAGAAACCACAACAAAAAGAAGCCGACCGTGTAGGCGCCCTCTCGCGACATATTTTCATGGCTACCAAACCATTCGAGGCCCGCCGGATCGATGAGCGTAAACAGGATTGCGTCGCCCAGCGCGGCTCCTACAAACGCGGGCCAAAGCACCGCGCCCAACATCGCTGCTTTTAGCTTCATAGATGTCCTTCTGGGCTGAACATTTGATTCGGCATTCGCAAGCTATTTTTTAGGCGGAATGAGTAGCGACTCAACGCGCCAGCTACGCGCCGGTGAGTCGGTCACAACGACGCGCCGGCGCTCTGCTAGCGGCGCTTTCAGCGTCAGCTCATAGGTGCCGTTAGCACTTGCGGGAAGAACAACACGAACGTCACGATCAGGATCGACCGGATGCGCCAGCGTGACGTCAATGGCCGTGACGTCCCGTGCATCGGGAAAACGCAATGTGACGGCACTTCCGGTCACCGACATCTGCATCGTGTCCATACCCAATTGTTGCGCACGATTAAGTTGCGACAACTGGGCGTTGATCGCCTTGCCCTGTTTATAGTAGTCGCTGGCGACAAGTCCGTCTGGGTGACCGACGACGAAGAACGCGGTGATGATGCAGGCCACAACCACGGACGCCGGTCCAAGGATCAATAGGCCGGGCCAGATCCAGCGGCTAACGGGTACGATCGGGACGGCGGGAGTTTGCAAAGCAGTTGAATTCATGGTGTTACCTTGGAATTAGAAATACAGCTTTTTCGCGAACGCTCATCGCGGCGTCCGCGTCTGACTTCACAGTCAGGAAAATTGTGTGACTTCCTGCTTTGGCTTTTTCGGCCACTTCAACGGGTATTCGAATCGTTAGCACCGAAGCTGCCGTTGATGCGGAGTCAGCTTCGATCTGAGCACCACGGTCAATCTTGATATCGCTGAGCCCATCGACCGATACCGTGAAACGCTGCGGTTGCTCGGTCGTGTTCATCACGTTTAGCTTGTAGATGTTCTCGATGTACTTGCCTTCGATTTCGCGAGCTAAAACACGTTTGTCACGAATGATGTCGACCTTCAGCGGATTGCGCATTGCTAGCGAACCCAACAGACCGGCGATCAGTATCAACAATACTGCAAAGTAGATGATGATGCGCGGTCGCAGCATGTGCTTACGGATAGCTGCCGCATCCCAGCGCTTCTCAAGGGCATTTTCGGTGGAGTATCGAATGAGGCCGCGTGGATACGCCATTTTGTCCATCACGGTGTCGCAAACGTCGATACACGCCGAGCATCCGATACATTCGTATTGCAGGCCCTCGCGGATATCGATGCCGGTCGGACAGACTTGCACGCACAGTGAACAATCAACGCACGAGCCCAGATTCAGTGCCTTAGGATCTGTGCTCTTCTTGCGACCACCGCGCGGTTCGCCGCGCGCCTGATCGTAGGTGACGATCATCGTGTCCCGATCAAACATGACGCTCTGGAAACGGGCGTAAGGACACATGTACTTGCATACCTGTTCGCGCATGAAACCAGCGTTGCCCCACGTGGCGAAGGCGTAAAACAGGATCCAGAAGGTTTCCCAGGCAGTGGTCGATGCGGTGAGTACTTCCTGAGCCAATGTGTGAATCGGCGTGAAGTAGCCGACGAATGTAAAGCCAGTCCACAGTCCGATAAGAACCCAGAAAAAGTGCTTGCCGCCTTTGCGCCACAGCTTGTTGGCCGACATCGGCGCACGGTCAAGCTTCATGCGCGCAGCGCGATCGCCTTCAAACTTTTCTTCGATCCACATGAAGATTTCGGTGTAGACCGTTTGCGGGCACGCATAGCCGCAGAACACGCGCCCCGCGATGGCCGTCACAAAAAACAGTGCGTACGCAGACACGATCAGGATGAACGCAAGGTAGAGCACATCCTGCGGCCAGAAGACCCAGCCAAAGATATAGAACTTGCGCGAGGTCAGGTCAAACAGTACCGCCTGCCGACCGTTCCACGGTAACCAGGCTAGCCCGTAGAACAAAGCCTGCGTGAACAGCACCATCGCCACGCGCCAGTTGGCAAAGCGGCCAGTGACCGACTTAGAGTAGATCTTCTTCTGCGATTGATAAAGCGAGATGACTTTCGTCTCGCCGGTGGCACTGCTCATTAATATCCTGATGAAATGGGTCGTTCGCTACTTCGTGGGCAACTATTTGCCGTTGCTCTGCGATTGTTCCTGAGACTGTGAGTAGACGTACGCTGCGAGCAGATGCACGCGCGACTCCCCGAGCAAATCCTTCTGTGCCGGCATGTGCCCTTGGCGCCCTTTGGTGAGCGTTTCGACGATGGTGGTGAGGCTGCCACCGTAGAGCCATGTATTGTCGGTCAAATTCGGCGCACCTAATGCGACGTTGCCCTTCCCGTCAGGACCATGACATGCCGCGCAAATCTGCTTGAACGTGGTCTCTCCGCGCGCGGCTGCTGCAGCGCCCGTTGACCGACCGGACAGTGAGAGCACGTATTGCGCTGCGTCGGTGATTTGATCTGGTTTCAGCACTTCACCAAAGGCGGGCATCATGCCGTTGCGTCCCTCAAGAATGGTGGTCTTGATGCCATCGGGCGTGCCCGGATAAAGCCAGTCGTTGTCAACCAGATTCGGGAAACCTTTTGAGCCACGCATATCAGTGCCGTGACACTGTGTGCAGTAAGTCTGGAACAAACGTGCGCCAATTTGCAATGCGCCTTTGTCGAGCGAAACGGTCTTCACGTCTTGCTTGATATAGGCATCAAAAATGGGATCAGTTTCTGCTTTAGCCTGCTTGATCTCGTCCGCATACAACGTCGACGTGCTCCAGCCGAGGATGCCGGGAACGACGATCAGGCCGGGGTACAAAACCAGATAGCCGAACGAAAATATGATGGTGATGTAGAACAGATTGGACCACCAGCGGGGCAGTGGATTGTCGTACTCGCGCAGACCATCCCACTCGTTTTTTCCGTGCAACTCAGGCTTGTCAGAGGACACTTTCTTAACGCTGTTGACGCGCAATACCCAGACACAAGCTAGCAGACTGATGATGGTTGCGATGGCGACGTACCAACTCCAGCCGCTCGAAAGGTTTGATGCAACAAGGTCGCTCATTCGCGTGCTCCATGTACGTTTGTCGCTGCGCTCACGCGAGGGTCACGGTCGTCATCGGCAAGCATGTCGCTGACCGCAGCATTTGCTTTGGATGCGCTGCCTGGGCGCCACGCCCACCAAATGATTCCGATAAACGTTACGAGCGAAATTACCGTCAACGCACTTCTGATCTCATCCATCGCTCTATCCTTTCGCCGCTTTGAGCTGAGTACCCAGCCCTTGCAAGTACGCTACCAGCGCATCAAGCTCAGTCTTGCCCTTGATGGCTTCTCCCGATTTGGCAATCTCTTCGTCCGAATACGGATGACCCAACATCTTCAGCACCTTCATTCGCTGTTCGATATCGTCATCCACCATCGGACGATCCAGAAACGCGTAACGTGGCATGTTTGATTCGGGTACCACGTCGCGCGGATTGCCAAGATGCAGGCGATGCCAGTCGTCGCTATAGCGACCTCCAACGCGTGCCAAGTCCGGCCCGGTGCGCTTGCTACCCCAGAGGAAAGGACGGTCGTAAACGAACTCGCCTGCGACGGAGTAAGGCCCATAACGCTCGGTTTCCGCGCGGAACGGTCGGATCATCTGCGAGTGGCAGTTCGAGCAGCCTTCACGCACGTAAATGTCCCGCCCCATCAGGCGCAGAGGGTCGTATGGCTTGAGTCCTGCGACGGGTTCGATCAGGTTCTTTTGAAAGAACAGCGGTACGATTTCAACGAGTCCGCCAATGCTGACGACCAGGATGACTAGCGCAATCAATAGCCCGGTTTTTCGTTCAATGGTGTCGTGTGTGATTTTCATTTATCTTCCCCTATGAACCGCTAGGCTGCGACTGCTGCACCGAACGCGACCGGCGGAACAATCGCCTTCGACACCTTCGCGCCGCGCACCGTCATGTAAACGTTGTAGGCCATGATGCACATACTGCCGAGATAGAGGACGCCACCCAGGAAGCGGATGAACCAGAACGGATAGCTGCTCTTGACTGACTCCACAAAGCTGTAGGTGAGGGTGCCATCCTCGTTTACGGCGCGCCACATGAGACCCTGCATTACCCCAGAAATCCACATCGCTGCGATGTAGAGAACGATGGCGAGCGTAGCGATCCAGAAGTGGATTTCGATCAACTTGGTGCTATACATTTTTTCTTTACCAACCAGGCGCGGAATCATGTAATAGAGGGCGCCAATGGAGACAAACGCGACCCAGCCAAGCGCACCGGAGTGCACGTGTCCAATTGTCCAGTCGGTGTAATGAGAAAGTGAGTTGACGGTCTTGATCGCCATCATCGGACCTTCGAACGTTGACATCCCGTAGAACGAAAGCGACGTCACAAGAAACTTCAAAATCGGGTCATCGCGCAACTTGTGCCAAGCGCCGGAGAGCGTCATCATGCCGTTGATCATGCCGCCCCATGAAGGTGCCAATAGCACCAGCGAGAAGATCATGCCAATGGATTGCGTCCAATCAGGCAGTGCGGTGTAGTGCAGATGATGTGGACCTGCCCACATGTAGGTAAAGATTAGTGCCCAGAAGTGCACCACCGACAGGCGATACGAATAAACCGGACGCTCAGCCTGCTTCGGAACGAAGTAGTACATGATGCCGAGAAATCCCGCCGTCAGGAAGAACCCGACCGCGTTGTGTCCGTACCACCACTGAATCATTGCGTCCTGCACACCAGCATAAGCAGAGTACGACTTTTTCAGAGAAACGGGAATCGCCGCGCTGTTCACGATATGCAGGATGGCGACGGTAAGGATGAAGGCGCCAAAAAACCAGTTGGCGACGTAGATATGCGATGTCCGGCGCTTAGCGAGCGTGCCGAAAAAGACAACCGCGTAAGACACCCAGACTACGGCGATGAGGATGTCGATCGGCCACTCAAGCTCCGCGTATTCCTTGGAGCTTGTCATGCCTAACGGCAGCGTGATTACGGCCAGAACGATTACGAGCTGCCAACCCCAGAAGGTGAATGCTGCAAGCTTGGGCGCAAACAGTGGCACATGACACGTGCGCTGCACCACGTAGTACGACGCGGCAAACAGCGCACAGCCACCAAATGCAAAGACCACAGCATTGGTATGCAGAGGTCTGAGACGACCATAACTGAGATACTCACCGAAATTCATTTCCGGCCATACCAGCTGCGAGGCGATTAGCACGCCAACGCTCATTCCGATAATGCCCCACACAATCGTGGCAATCGAAAATTGATAGACCACCTTGTAGTTGTAGGTCTCTTTGTCAGCGCTTAGCGCTTGATTGCTACCCATTGTTTTTCACCGTGCCCCGTGTTTACTCTTGACCTATCAACATTAGTGTGGGCATGGGCTTCTCTTGTTGACACGAATCAACTGCGCAGCAGGAATCAAAGATTGTGACGATTAAGCCCGGTCGTTGTCGTCGATAACGCTACGACCTTCTTCTTCTAGATTTTCAAATTGACCAGAAGTCGTAGACCACCAGAACGCGACAGCAATCAGCACGGCGAGTACTAGCGCCAGGGGGATCAGGATGAACAGGGATTCCATGGGGCGCCTAAGCGTTGCGGACGTCGAGGCGCATCACGTTCAACATCACCATGGCAGAGCTGGCGGCCATGCCAAAGCTTGCTGTCAGTGGATTGATGAATCCGGCGATTGCAAACGGAATAGCAATTAAATTGTAGGCAATAGCCCACGCAAAGTTCGACCGCATCACTCGCTGAGCGCGTGCCGCATAGTCAATGCTTTCCGAAATTGTCGAAAGGTGATCCGTCGTGCATACGATGTCAGCGCTAGCGCGCGTCGCGTCGGCTGCTGACCCGACTGCAATGGCCACGTCGGCACCGGCGAAACCAACGCTATCGTTTACGCCATCCCCGATCATGACCACGGTATGCCCGGCCTGTTGCAGTGTTTTGACTCGCATGGCCTTTTTTTCTGGAGTTGGCGATCCGGGAGTCGCTTGAACGCCCAGCAATTCCGCTATGCGGTTCGTTTTGTCCTCGTGGTCGCCGCTAAGAATTTCAACCGACCCTCGTCGCTTCAATTCGGCGACCAATTCGATCGCACCTGGCCGCAGCGTCTCGCCTAGTTCGATGCCGCAAATAGGCCCTGAGCTATCGGCTAGCCATAGATGCTCCTGACTAGACTCTGTCCTGGGAAAATGGGTCAGTCCGTGCACAAAACCGGCTCGACCCAGACGATATTCGGTGCCGTTCACAGTTCCGCATACACCTTCGCCGGGTGTCCATTGAAGGTCGTGCACGTTGAGCCCGCTGGGTTCGGAGGATGCAACAGCGCGCAAAGCGGTGCTCAGTGGGTGATTTGCGGACGATTCCAAAATAGAGATTAGATTACGCGCCTGCGTCTGCGTGAAGTCCGCCCGCAGCGCGGTCAAGCTAACCAGGCTGGGCGTAGTCAAGGTTCCTGTCTTGTCCAACAAAAAGAAGTCAGCATTCTCTAAACGCTCCAACGCCGCGACCCGCCGCAATACGATTCCACGGCTCAGCAAGCCTGCAAATGTCCGTGCCTGCGCAGCGGGTGCGGCGAGCGCCAAAGCACACGGACAGCTGATAATTAGCACAGCGATTGCGCGCTCCAGGGCGAGCGCTGCACCTCCAGGCAACATCACAATAAACGTTAAGGAGGCCAGCGCCAGCAGCGTTGGCATGAAGTATCGCGCGACGACATCGGCCAAGGCGAGTGTCTCGGGTTTTTCAGAATCATCGGCAAGCGAGAGCAATCGGCGCTCCGTGCTTTCATCCATGGTTGCGACAGCTCGCACCGTGATCGCGCCGCCACAGTTAATCGCCCCTGCAATGAGCGCTTCTCCGGCTGCATGCCGAACCTGCGCGGACTCGCCCGTCAGCAGCGCTTCGTCGCAAACCGCGCCGTCACTCTCAAGCAAACAATCCACAGGCATTGCTTCGCCGGTGCGTATCCACAGGCGATCTCCCGGTTGCACGGTCGAAATCGCGACAGCGTGGGTATTTTCATCGCAACGATCACCGTGAAAACGAAGCACCGTGTCTGTCGTCGCGCTGCCTGCAGCGTGTTGTATTGCCGTCTGATTGCGTTCGCGTTGCTCCCACGCGAGCCAGCGAACTCCAAGCAGCAACGCAACAAACATCGCCACTGAGTCGAAGTACAACGCACCAGTGCCGACTACGAGATGCCACACCGAACCTGCCAATGCCGTGACAATTCCCAGAACGATGGCCATGTCCATCCCAGGCCGTCGCATGCGTATTTCGCGCAAGGCACCTCGGTAAAAACTGCGGGAACACACGAAAACAACCGGAAGTAAAAGCACTAATGCTGTCCAGTCAAGTAACGGCCCAAGCTCGGGCTCCATTTCTGTGCCAGCCAGAAACCTCGGCAGCGTCAACATCATGATTTGCATGGCACACAGTGTTGCCAGTCCAAATTGCCAGATGTGACGCCTGCGCTGACGTTTGACTATATCGGCGCGGCTCCGGCTGGACTCGGCGCTGGCGCTGTACCCCAGATCATCAATCGCCGAGAGCAGCCGCTCTTCATCAACGATGGCTGGATCGAAAGAGACTCGGGCACGCTGGGTTGAATAGTGAACGCGGGCGCGAATCACGCCCTGATAATCGCGCAGCTTGTCCTCGATCAGTGATGCGCACGCAGCACAGTGCATGTCGAAGACATCGAAAGTGCGCGTTGTCGTCGTCGCTTGAACATTGATCGCTGCGAGCCCCGCGTCATGCAAGTCGTCGACTGTGATCGTTTGATTCGACATTGATGCAAGCGTAATTGGCAAAGCCTGTGTACTGGTTGATCGAAATCAAATCGAAACTGATTGTTTCGACTGATGATCGCTGTTGAGGAGAAAAACGATGCCACCTGCCCAATTGATGCCGACGCAACTAACTGATCTGAGTGAACTCTTGCGTCAGCGCTATATTGATTTGTCGCTGGTTGTAGAGCGCGAATTGCACGTCGATGGCACCTCGGAAATTGCAGTCACAACGGCAAGTGATGCCGATTGGACTGCCGCTGACGTTGATGCCGATACTGCGATCGCCAGAGCAGAGCGAGACTCGAGTGCACTTACTGATGTCGCTGATGCACTTGATCGTGTTCAGAGCGGGCGCTACGGCGTCTGTGAGGCGTGCAGCAAGGATATTGGTTACACCCGTTTGCTGGCCCACCCAGCTGCGCGACGCTGCCTAGCGTGCCAGCAGGCCATGGAGGCTAAACCAACTTCAGCCTTTGGTATTTCCAGAAGCTCTCGTTGAGTGCTTTGGGAAATTTGGCCTACTGAGGGACTCGTCGAGTTCGACCAATGAATCGTGATTCGAGGTGGAGTCTTGGCGCAAAACTCACTGCAACCGCGACACCGTTTCTTTTACTCGGATTTTTAGCGATTTCGCTAACGCTCTGGGTGTCATGGCAGCTTGAGGGCGGTGCAGCGGCGGTTAATGAAGCCGGTCGTATGCGCATGCAGGCTTTTCGAATTTCACTCGCTCAGACTACGCGCGACCAGGCCAGTGTTGCAGCTAATGTCGCGGATTTTGAGCGCTCCCTGTTGCTACTGCGCGATGGCGATCCGGACCGTCCGCTATTTGTGCCATGGGACGATGCAGTGACCGCTGGGTTTTCCGATATCAGCGCGAGCTGGCTTCGCTTTCGCGAGGCAGCGACGCGTCAGGGTCAGGCAAGTGACGAGAGGCTGGAGAGCGCAACGGCCAAATTCGTTGACCAGATCGATCATTGGGTCATCGCAATTGAAGGACACCTGTCGCGGTGGACGGCACTTTTGAACTTGCTACAGATGGTCATGATGGCGTTGACCGTTCTCGGCGCTGCAACGTTTGTCTACACCGGTTATCTCTTCGTGCTGGAGCCGGTCGGACTGTTGAAGCAGGCGTTCGCCAGAATTGAGCGCGGCGACCTGGGCTCACGCTTCAGTGCAGCGGGCAATGACGAGTTCGCAACGTTGGCAAATGGATTCAACGGCATGGCGGAAAACTTGGAGTCGATGTATCGTAATCTGGAAGGGAAGGTGGTTGAGAAGACCGCACAACTTGAAGAAAAAAATGCACGACTTGAAGCGCTGTATCGGGTAACAACCCTTGTGGCTGGTGCCACCGCCCTCGAAACACTGGCGCACGGATTCGTCGATCAGGTGATGACAGTGGCTCATGCTGATGGTGTGGCGCTACGTTGGTCCGATGAAGGCAATGCCAAATACGTGATGCTCGCGTCCAAGGGGCTGCCTGCGACGATGACCGATGATGAGCATTGTCTGTTGGCGAATCAGTGCCATTGTGGTTCGCCCGCTTTGCCGGGCGGCGCTCGCGTTATTCCAATTCGGAGCGACAAGCCCGCAACTTTTCCATACTGCGCCGATGCGGGATTCCAGACGGTCGTGTGCGTTCCCGTACGCCACCATGACCGCATCAAGGGCGAAATTGATCTTTTCTTTCACGCCCGCTATGAACTCTCTTTAGCCGAACGCTCGCTACTTGAGGCACTAACCACACATCTGGCTGCCGCAATGGAAAACTTGCGATTGAGCGCACTCGAGCGCGAAGCTGCGGTAGCGCAGGAGCGAAATTTTCTCGCGCGTGAGTTGCATGATTCCATCGCTCAGTCGCTAGCCTTTCTCAAATTACAGGTGCAGTTACTCAGGGATGCGCAAGCGAAAGGTAACTCATCCCTGATAGAGCAAGCCGTGAGCGAGATTGATGCGGGTGTGCGAGAGAGTTATGGCGACGTGCGCGCGCTGCTGCTGCACTTTCGCACCCGCGCCAACATCGAAGATATTGAACCAGCCTTGCGCACGACATTACGCAAGTTTGAGCACCAGAGCGGGATCCGAACTGAACTGTCAATGCAGGGGCATGGCGTGTCGCTCGCGCCTGACTTGCAGTTGCAGGCGCTCCATGTGGTCCAGGAAGCACTGTCAAATGCACGCAAACACTCCGATGCCAAGTGTGTCTGGCTTGATGTTCAGCAGCAACCGCAGTGGCGTTTTGAGGTACGCGACGATGGTCGAGGCTTCGCTCAAGATGATCCTTTGCTCGACGAAACACACGTCGGCCTGCAAATCATGGCAGAACGGGCTCAGCGAATCGGCGCGGCACTGGAAGTGATTTCCACCCCAAGTCAAGGTACGTCGGTCATCCTGACGCTGCCTGCTGATCGCGCCACTATCCATACCTCGACGAAGCCGGTGCTTTCGCCAATCGCATTGAACGAGAAGGTGATGACCTAATGAGCACTACTACGACCAGCAACGCCGAAACTTCCGATCACAACGATGCTGCACTCATCCGTATTCTGGTGGTGGATGATCACACGCTGTTTCGCCGCGGCCTGACTGCCATCTTGTCGCGCTGCCCAACGATGTTGGTGGTGGGAGATGCAGGAGACGCAACGGAGGCGCAACGGCGTGCCGAAGAACTGAAACCCGATCTCATCCTGCTCGACAATCACCTGCCGGGCGTGAATGGCGTGGACGCGCTTCCAGCGCTGCGAGCCGCACTTCCAAAGGTACGGATCATCCTGTTAACTGTAAGTGAAGACGAAGATGATCTTGTAGCGGCGCTAAGAGCGGGTGCGAATGGGTATCTACTCAAAACCATGGATGCCGATGCGCTTGTCGCTGCGATCGCGCAAGTAATGCGTGGCCAAAGCGTGATTGCCGACGAAATGACGAGCAAGCTTGTAGACGCGTATCGTGGCGCGATATTGCAAACCCCCGATGTTGAAACGCCCGCTGATCCAGCGACCGCTGCGACCTCCCCGTTGTCGCAACTCTCGCCGCGTGAACTCGATATTTTGCGAGGCATAGCGCTTGGCGAGAGCAACAAGCTCATCGCGCGCCATCTGGGGATTGCCGAGACCACCGTAAAGATTCATGTCCAGCATGTGCTGCGTAAGCTCAATGTCGCCTCTCGCGTGCAGGCCGCGGTTATTGCGGCTGGGGTCGAACTGAGTTGATCTGCATCATGCGAGGCGTGAAATGTCAGCGCTATAGTTCTTCAGAACGATGCTCGAAAGAGAAGACTAGTTCTTTATAAGCGGTTAACTGCACCAATCGGTGGATGTCGAAAACCCCTGATCATGCCTACATTTGATACATCGACGAGAAGGATGAAATGATGAATAAAAAGAGGCAGGCGCTATCTGTGCTCATTAGCAGTACGTTGGCGTTCACGGTGTGCTTCATGGTCTGGATGATGTTTGGCGTCATCGGCATTCCGATCAAAAAAGCGCTTAATCTCAATGCGACCCAGTTTGGCCTGCTGACTGCAATGCCAGTACTGACAGGATCGCTCATTCGCGTACCACTAGGCATCTGGACCGACAAGTTCGGCGGCCGCATCGTCATGACCATTCTCATGGCAATCACTGTTCCAGCGATCTGGATGATGAGTTACGCCACTGAGTTCTGGCACTTCCTCGTCATTGGTCTTTTTGTAGGCTTGGCCGGCGGGTCATTTTCTGTCGGCACGCCTTACGTCGCGCGCTGGTTCCCAAAAAACAAGCAGGGCTTTGCGATGGGTGTTTACGGTGCCGGGAATTCGGGTGCAGCCGTCAACAAATTCGTAGCGCCAGCTCTAGTTGTCGCATTCGGTTGGGCCATGGTGCCGCAGGTGTATGCCGCCATCATGCTGGGAACGGTTGTCCTGTTCTGGTTTTTCAGTTACAGCGACCCTACCCATTTAGTGCCGTCAAACACTAAATTTTCGGACCAACTCAAGGCGCTCAAAGACCCTAAAGTGCTGAAGTATTGCCAGTACTACAGCATCGTTTTCGGCGGATACGTAGCGATGTCACTCTGGATGGTTCAATACTACGTCGGTGAGTTTGGGCTCGACATTCGCGCAGCGGCATTGCTTGCGGCGTGCTTCTCGTTACCAGGCGGGGTGTTGCGTGCGGTGGGTGGCTGGTTTTCAGACAAATACGGTGCCCACAGCGTGACGTGGTGGGTGCTTTGGGTAAGCTGGATCTGCCTGTTTCTGCTCTCGTATCCGCAGACTGACTTCACGGTGGTGACCATCAACGGACCGAAGACGTTTCACCTTGGACTCAACATCTATGTGTTCACCGGGCTGATGTTTGTACTTGGCATTGCCTGGGCATTCGGTAAGGCGAGCGTATTCAAGTACATCAGCGACGACTACCCAACCAACATTGGCGCAATCAGCGGCATAGTTGGTCTGGCAGGAGGGCTTGGCGGCTTCGTATTGCCGATCATGTTCGGGGTGCTGATGGACATCACTGGCATTCGTTCTAGCGCCTTCATGCTGATGTACGGCGTGGTCTGGGTATCGCTGATATGGATGTACTGGACGGAGGTGCGCCGCGTAGAAGTAATGGGAAAAAACGCACATTCCTTCAGCCTTAACGGCGAGTAAATCGCCACTCAAACGCGACTCAAAGAAAAGACAATGAATAATTTTCAAACACGTTCGCCTGATGCGGCTGCGCGCGCAAGCGGTGCAGATATTGCAGATTGGCGGCCTGAGGATGAGCAATTCTGGGAATCGACCGGCAAGAAGATTGCCTATCGCAACCTCTGGATCTCGATTCCGGCGTTGCTATGCGGCTTCGCCGTCTGGGGCATGTGGGCCATCATCACTGTGCAGATGCTCAATCTTGGTTTTCCTTTCACCCAAGCTGAGCTGTTCACACTGACCGCCATTGCGGGCATCGCTGGTGCCACGATGCGTATCCCGGCATCCTTCCTGATCCGTCTGGCGGGTGGGCGCAATGTCATCTTTCTGACGACCGCAATGTTGCTAGCTCCGGCCATCGGTACAGGCATCGTGCTGCAACACAAGGATTGGCCGCTCTGGGCCTTCCAGTTGATGGCATTATGGTGCGGTGTGGGTGGCGGTAACTTCGCCTCTTCGATGTCTAATATCAGTGGCTTCTTCCCGAAACGTCTACAGGGTACCGGCCTCGGGCTGAATGCGGGCTTGGGCAATTTTGGCGTGACCACGATGCAGATCGTTATCCCGCTGGTCATGACGGCCGGTATCTTCGGTGCGTGGGGTGGCCCGCCCGAGATTTTGCTTAAGGAAAGCGGCTGGATCTTCGGCAAGATCGCCGCCGGTACACCAACATGGATACAGAAT
>JBDSYI010000078.1:0-24610 GCA_039925745.1 Casimicrobium sp.
CGTCGTTGTTCGGGCGTTTTGATTTGGCTTACGACGGGAACGGACCGCCGAAGCTTCTAGAGTTCAACGCAGATACGCCGACTTCTCTGATCGAGGCGAGCGTCGCACAATGGCACTGGGTCGAGGATACGAAGCCCGGTGTGGATCAGTTCAATAGCCTGCACGAAGCGTTGATTGAGCAATGGAAGTGGCTCAAGGACGAGCATGGCTACAGGCATGTGCACTTTGCCTGTGCAGGCGGGAGTGAAGAGGACGACGGCAACCTCGATTATTTGCGTGACACCGCCGTGCAGGCTGGCCTGCAGGCACCATGGCTCACGGTAGAGGAGATTGGCTGGAGCGAAGCGGACCTGGCTTTTGTTGACACCGATAATGAACGCATTGAGACGCTATTCAAACTCTATCCATGGGAATGGCTGATCGCCGACGAGTTTGGCGACAACTTGCGCAAGACTACGATGCGTGTGATTGAACCCGCCTGGAAGATGGTGCTGGCGAACAAAGGCTTGCTGGTGATTTTGTGGGAGCTGTATCCCGATCATCCACTGCTGCTGCCCGCTTCATTTCAACGTCACAAAGTGCTGGGTGACTACGTGAAAAAGCCGCTCCTTTCGCGTGAGGGCGAGAATGTAGAAATCTACAAGGGTGGCGAAGTAATACGCGCTGAAGGCACCTATGGCGAAGAGGGCTACGTCTACCAGCAGTACACACCGATTCCAAGCTTTGAGGGTAACTTTGTGACGATTGGTAGCTGGATCATCGGCGATTCGCCAGCAGGAATTGGCCTCCGCGAAGATGCCACGGAAATTACCATGAACACGTCGCGGTTCGTGCCGCATTACTTTGATTAATTGCCGCACAAACGGGGGAACATCATGTCTTACACGCTCAACGAATCGATCCGCTACTTCGATGATTTCCTCATCTATTTTGCGGTAGCGCTACTTCTGTTTGTTGCCTTCACCTTCATTTACGTGAAGGTAACCCCATACAACGAAATCGCACTGATTCGCGAGGGAAACACGTCGGCGGCAATCTCGCTCTCGGGAGCAATGCTCGGGTTTGCCTTGCCACTGGCGAGTACCGTTGCCAACGCGGTTAACTTGATTGATCTCGTATTGTTTGCGGTCCTCGCGACAGTGGTACAGCTCATCGTGTTCGTGTTCGCGCGGATGTTGATGCCCGGATTGACGGATGCTATTGCCAAAGGTGGTTCCGGCAGTCTGTCGCAAGCTATTTTCTTAGCCGCAGTGTCGATTGCGGTTGGAATGCTCAACGCAGCGGCGCTTGTTTACTGAAGATCGAACGTGAAATGCTTACGCTCGCCAGAGGTCGAGTCTTCGTTGTGATTTAGCTCGGTAATTTCGGCATGCCCATTGCCGATGCGCATCACGGTTGATGCGCGAGTACCGTAACCTTCGCGGCGAACGGAAATCGAGCTCAGCTTGCGTTCCCAGTCGAGCGGCACACCAGTTTGCGGCAGCTCGTGATCCGCAACTTGGGTCGTGTTTCCCAACAGGCGAAATAGCCGCTCGTTTTGCGCGCTCTGATCACGTTCGGCCAGCGCGTGGCGGAAGCCCGCCTTGATGCGCGTGATCTTCGGCCACGGCGTGTCGAGCGAAGCGTTCGAGACCGCGTAGATACCCGCATCAAGCAATCGGGGGGTGGCTTCCGACGAATTGAGAAACCACAATTCACGTTCGTTCGCTCGAATTGAACCGCAGAGCAAATTGAAACCCTCATAGTGGTCGGCAATCGCCGCCAGCCCGGTAACAAAATCGCATGCCGATCGCATCTCTTCGAGATACCGACGCACAATTTGTCCGCGAGACGGCGCTCCTGCCTTAAGCAAGGCAGGATTGCGGATGTTGGTGATGAGCGCAAAGATTCCCTGCCGTGTCACGCCCAGCCACGCGCCATCGGCTTTGAGATCGCGTCCCGCCAACACGTTGGCTTGTGGCCACCAGTGCATCGCCTGCGTGGGACGTTCAAAGTGTTCGTCCCGGTTTGCCGCAAGCAAGATTGGAGTCTCAGCGTCTGGGTTCCACTGGAAAACGGCGATACACATCGTGCTTAGTCGAGCAGCTTTAACCTTTGAACTTTACCCGAAGCGCCTTTGGGCAAGTCGTCTACAAAACGAAAAATCTTTGGTGTTTTGTAGCGACCCAGTACGCGCACGCAATGTTGGCGAAGCGTTTCTTCATCGCACAGGACGCCCGCTTTGAGCACAACTGCGGCAAGGATGTCTTGCCCATAGTTGGCATCAGGAATACCAACTACGGCGGCTTCGAGGACGGCGGGGTGTGAGAGCAGCGCTTCGTCAATTTCACGCGGTGCGATATTTTCACCGCCCTTGATGATGAGCTCCTTAATGCGTCCCGTCACGAAATAGAATCCATCCGCATCGCGGTGACCCAGATCGCCCGTGCGCAACCAACCTTGGTCGGTCATCGCTTCGCTCGTTTTGTCTGGCGCGTTGTAGTAACCAAGCATCACGTTGTCGCCGCGCAGTTGCAGTTCGCCCGTTGCGCCATCACTCAATGTTTCTCCGGTTTCAGTAGAAACAACACGCACGTCAACGCCGCAGGGCAACCCTGGAGTACCGTATTTCCGCTCTGTTAGCTTCTGTGGGTTGCAGAACACTACAGAAGCGCACTCGGTCATACCCATCGCTTCGATGACGCCGAGACCGAAAAGCTTCTCGAAGGCGCGATGCTGCTCAGGTGGCAAGGGGGCCGAAGCGGATCGCGCAAAACGGACGTTCGGCCACTGTCTGGTATTGCCTGAATTTGTGGCAGCATCATTGAGCAAGTAGGCAATGATCGTCGGCACCAGGTTTAACCACGTCGGCTGATAGCGCTCTACCCACGACCACCACAGACGCGCTGAGAACTTGTGTGGTGCGATGATGCTGCCGCCGCTGACGAATGGCGCAATCGTCGCAATGCATTGCCCGTTGATGTGATACAGCGGCAGGGAGGAGAGCACGCGATCGTTGTTAGTTAATCCGTGCCATTCGCACACTGATCGTCCTGCGTGCAACAAATTATTGTGCGTGAGTAACGCGCCTTTGGGTTTTCCCGTCGTGCCAGAGGTGTACATGAGCAAAGCCGGCGTAGATTCTGTGATGTCGGCGTCTAACGCTCGCTCGCCTAATCCGGCATGAGCTTCGGCGGCATCGGAATCAATCACTACCACTTGAATGCCGCTTGCGGGTTGGGTCGCAAGCAACGCTATCGCATCGCGTAACTGCTGCTCGTAGAGAGCTGACGTGAACACAATGCGAACATTGCTATGCTCAAGCACATACGCAAGAGCTGAGCCTTGCGACAGTAAATTGAGTGGTGTCGCAACGTATCCGGCCGCCATCGTGCCGAGAAAAATTGTCGCGGTCTGGTAACCGTTGTGAAGCAGAAAACCGACGTGATCTCCAGTGTTGATTCCGAGCGCATTCAGTCGTGCATGAAGTTGCTTCGCCTCCTTCGCAAACTGCCCGTAAGTCAATCTTTGATCGGTCTCTGGCGACAGCAACAGTGTCGCGCTCGGCTGCGCCGCTTCATGCTGGAGCACCACGTCCCGCAAAGTGATGGCAGCAGTCATTTTGCGACGTGGGCGAAGTAGTCTGCGAATAGCTCCGCGTCGTTTGGCAAGCGCTCGGCGATGGATCTGGCGATTCGCGTGATGTTCAGGAAGTTTCGATAGGTCAGGTTGTCGCTGAAACTGTTGCCGCCCCAGGTGCCGCAACCCATAGATAGCGAGAACGGAAGACCGTTGTCAAAGCTGCCGCCCGTCGCGATGCAATGCGCCTGATTGACGATAACGCGGGAAACGGGCAACGAGAGACCGATTTGCAGCGCGAGTTCGTCAGCGCGAGCAGGCGACGCATGAATGCCCACTGAATGTCCCGCGCCCTGAAACGCATAAATATCGCCAACGAGTTGACAGGCTGCGTCGAAATCGGGGGCACGATAAACGGTCAGTACCGGTGAGAGTTTCTCGCCTGAGAACGGAAATTCATCGCCCGTGCCGGTCTCGGTGACCATTAATACTCGTGCACCAGAAGCGCGATCTATTCCGGCGAGGCGGGCGATTTGCGAGGCGGATTTGGCGGTGACTGCGGGCGAGAGTTTGCGGGCAGGAAACATGACTCCTTGAAGTTGGACTTTCTCGGCATCGTTCAGGAGCAGGCAACCGTGCGCCTCCATTGCAGCGATCATCGCTGGATAAATGTCGTCGACGACGACCATGCTATTTTCGCTAGAGCAACTGGTCGCGTTGTCGAAAATCTTGGACCGTACGATGCGTTCCGCCGCTGCCGTAGCGTCTGCACTCGCGTCGACGATCACGGCGACGTTGCCAGCGCCGACACCGAACGCCGGAGTTCCGCTTGAATACGCCGCGTGGATGTTGGCTTGCGAGCCGGTTGCCACGACCAGATCAACCTGTCGCAGCAGTTCGTAAGTGGATGCTTTGGTCACCGGTGAAGGCAGCAGTTGCACCAGATCATGCGGTGCACCGATACGGTCAAACTCGGCATGCACATATTGCAGCAAGAGCGCAGCCGTCGAATAACCTTTTGGCGAAGGCGCAAGGATGATGGCGTTGCGGCCCTTCATCGCATTGATGATCATGTTCGCTGGAGTTGCACCCGGATTGGTTGAGGGCGTTATCGCGCCAACGACGCCAGCGGGCCGCGCGATTTCGGTGATTCCAGTTTCGGCGTTCTCCGAAATCACACCAACAGACTTAGCGCCGTGCAAATCTCGCATAAGACCCAATGTCTTGCGATAGTTTTTTTGAATCTTGTCAGGGACGTTGCCGAGCCCAGTATCGTTAACTGCAAGCTCAGCTAGTGAACGATTTCGCGCAGGCTCCATGATGGCCCAAGCGGCGGCGGCACAAACCCGATCAGTGTGCGACTGGTCATAACGGTCGACTATCGCCTGCGCAGCACGCGCTTTTGCAACGAGCTGCGCCACCACCTCAACTTCATCCATCAATCAACGAGCTTTGCTGTCACGTTAGTTATCGAGCTTCGCGCCAGAGGCTTTTGCGATCTTCGCCCAACGCAGCATTTCCGCGTGTGCAAATTTCGCAAACTCGGCTGGAGGCATGCCGCCTGCATCGGCCGAAGCGTTGGCCCAGTTTGCCTTGATGCTAGGCTCCTCCAGCGCTTTCACGACTTCGCGATACATTTTGTCGACGATTTCAGGAGGCGTTCCTTTGAGTGCCCAAAGGGCGTACCACTGAGATACTTCGCTGTTCGGAAACCCCTGCTCAGCAAAGGTAGGGATATCTGGGTATTGCGGCGATCGAGTCGCCGACATCAAACCCAGTGGGCGGGCTCTTCCTGAGCGAATCTGTGCGGCCGTCGCACTCATGCCGTCAATCAGCACGTCAAGCGAACCGCCCAGAAAGTCCTGCATCGCAGGCCCCATGCCTTTGTACGGCACATGAACCATGTCGATGCCATTTGTTAACTTGAAAAGCTCGCCCGTCAGGTGCTGCGAAGTGCCGGAACCCGGCGACCCGAAATTGAGCTTCCCCGGATTGGCTTTTGCGTAATCGATCAAGTCTTTCAGGGTCTTCACCTGTGGCAGCTTGTTAGGCTGCGAAGCCACCACGAACGGCATGATGGCCAAGAGAGTCACCGGAACGAAATCTTTTTCGATGTCGTACGACAGCTTGGGGTAGATTGAAGGTGCAATGGTGTGATGAACGGCGCCGATCAGGAAGGTGTAGCCGTCGGGCGCGGCACGTGCGGCCTGCGCGGCGCCCACCGTGCCACCGGCACCGCCGATGTTTTCAACGATGAATTGCTGACCAGTTTGCTTCGACAGTTGAGCTGAGAGCGGCCGCGCGAACGTATCAGTACCACCGCCTGCGGGAAACGGGTTGATCAGGCGAACCGGTTTTGTTGGCCACGCTTGCGCGTAGCTTGCTGAAGCTACGAGAAGTGTCGCAGCCGAAAAGCCGAGCACGAAAATTCTGGACAGTGATCGCATGAAAGCCTCCTTATGCATACCTGTGAGCTGTACGCTAATGGCAACGTACAGTGTTACGTGATGGTAACGACTTTAGCGCTTGATTTCCGTGTGTTTGTACTTATTGAGAAAGCGCGTTGGCAGCGCAAGAGCGTCGCGACGGAACGGGTCACCGAGCTCTTTTGTCACCATCACTTCGAGAATGGTCGTCTTGCCGCGCTTCTGTGCGGCGCAGGCATCCGCTAGTGCAGGGCCAACGTCGGACAGTTGATCGATACGCAGGCCCTCGGCTCCCATCGCTTGGGCTACGTTGGCCCAATGCGGTTGATTGTCGAGCGCCACGCCAAGGTAGCGGCGGTTGTAGAAGTCAACGTGATTTTTTTTCTCCGCACCCCATTGACCGTTATTGAACACAACGGCGGTGACGGGAATGTTCTCGCGGACGCAGGTCTGGATTTCATTAAAGCTGATGCCCCAAGCGCCGTCGCCAACGTACGCGACCGCAGCACGATCTGGCGCGGCGAGCTTGGCACCGATGATGGTTGGGAAAGCGTAGCCACAGTTGCCAAAGGCCATCGCCGCAAACATCGAGCGCGGCGCGTCGAAGCGCAGGTAACTGTTAGACACCGAGCAGATGTTGCCGATGTCGGTGGACACCATTGCATCCTTGGGCATCGCCTTTTCCAGCTCGCGCAGCATTTGGCGCGGGTGCATGTAACTGGATGTTTTCGCGATTTCGATAGAGTACGGGTCGGTTTCGTGGGTCCAGCCGTCCAGTTCCTTTTCCCACGTTTTTTTCTCTTTGGCGACAGTCGCTAGCCGGGAGTCGCGATTGCTATGACAGGCCAATTTCTTGCCTTTAAGCCGTTGCACCAGCGCTGCTGCCGCTGCCTTGGCATCGCCGCAAATACCCACCGAGATTTTCTTCACCAGGCCCAGCATTTTTGGGTCAGCGTCAACCTGAATGATCTTCGCGTTCTTCGGCCAGTAATCGATGCCATGTTGCGGGAGCGTCCCGAACGGACCAAGTCTCGTGCCAAGCGCCAGCACAACGTCTGCTTTGCTAATCAACTTCATTGCGGCTTTTGAGCCCTGATAGCCGAGCGGCCCGCACCACAAGCGGTGGCTCGCTGGAAAGCTGTCGTTATGCAGGTAGCTGTTGCATACCGGAGCATCAAGCAGTTCCGCGAGCTTCACGGCTTCGGCGCCACCGTTGGCCATAATCACGCCGCCACCGGCAAGAATCACCGGAAACTTTGCGCTTGCCAGCATCTCGGCGGCAGCGTCCAGCGCGGCTTCGCCACCAGCGCCACGCTCAATGGTCATCGGAGCTGAAATTTCAAAGTCAGCTTCGCCGTAGAACAAGTCGCGCGGGATGTTGAGTTGGGTTGGTCCCAACTCGATGTGGGCGCGATCAAACGCGCGGGCTGTCAGTTCCGCCATGCGAGCTTTGTTGTTGACGTGGGCCTGATATTTGGTGATCTTTGAGAAGATCGGGAGTTGGTCGGTTTCCTGAAAACCGCCCAGGCCAAGTGTCATGGTACCCGTCTCGGGCGTGATCACAACCACTGGCGAGTGCGCCCAAAACGCGGCTGCGATGGGTGTGACGAAGTTGGTGACACCAGGGCCGTTTTGACCAATGCAAACTCCGTGGCGACCCGAGACGCGCGAATAGCCGTCAGCCATGTGGCCCGCCCCCTGTTCATGGGCAACCGAGATGAATCGGATGCCTGCCGTCTCGAACAAGTCGAGCGCATCCATGTAGGCGGAGCCAACGATGCCGAATACGTCGGTCACGCCCTGGGAAACAAGGGTTTCGACGAAGGCTTCAGACGGCGTCATTCGAGTGGGGCCACGTGTCACCCGGCGATCGACTTTGATCTTGGCGGATTTTGCCGCTGTTGCTGGAGCAGGTTTCTTGTTCGGACGGGTCGTCATGGCGAGCCTTATTAAATGTTCGTTGAGATGGGAGCTAGTGTGCAAGGCGTTGCACCGCATGTCTTGCATAAGTCATAAAAAATGAATCTTTGCGTTTCATTTTTTCTGAAAAATGACAATTGTGCATAATGTGAAAGAAATTAACTTAGGAACATAAGATGCTGGTTGAGAACGATGATTCGCACCGAGATAGCCGTGAAGCAGGATCTGCGGCTCTGCGCTCGTTAGCGGTCATGGAATTCGTTGCCAATAGTGAGCGTTCTGTAAGTTTGACCGAAATCATGCTTGCCGTGCATTTGCCGAAGCCAACGGTGTTTCGTATTCTGACGACGCTGGAAGAGGCCGGTATGCTGTTGCGGGAGCCAGACGCTAAGCGCTACGTTCCTGGCGAGCGACTGGCGATTTTGGCCGGAAACGTGTTGCTGCACTCACCACATCGCTCCGCCCGCCGGGCCATTCTTGAAGAGTTGGTTGAGCGTGTCGGCGAAACCTGCAACTTGACTATTCCGAACGGGCACCTGGTGATGTATCTGGATCGCGTCGAGTCGGCGTGGCCGCTGCGCATCAATTTGCATGCGGGCTCTAAAGTTCCGCTGTATGCCAGTGCTAGCGGAAAACTGTTCCTTGCGCACTCTCCCAAGCGAATGCGAGATCGGCTTCTCACCAACGCGCCGCTGATTGCGCACACAAAAAACACCTTGACCACGCTCCGTCAACTGGAGTTGGAATTCACCTCAATTCGCCGCAGCGGATATGCCATTGACAACGAGGAATATTTGGCGGGAATCTGTTGCCTCGCAGTTCCCGTAACCAACGATCAGGATCGCGTAGTTGCTGCCGTCGCGGTGCACGGCCCCGTTTCGCGCATGAGCGTTTCGCAGGCGATTGAATTCTTGCCAACGATGCGAGAGGCAGCAGAGCAGATTAGCCAGACGCTTGATTGGTAGCGCTGTGGGTAATGAAGTAGCTGCGGTGAGCGCCGCCCATCCGCGGTTAACGGCGTTAATCACTTCGGCGCGCGAGGCTCAGCCAACGGCTACAGCGATTGTGTATCCGAAAGATGCTATGGTCGTGGAAGCGGCCCTGGTTGCGGCTCGGCTCGGCATCATCGAACCGGTGTTTTACGGTCCCGCCGCTGCTCGGGACTTTTTGGGAGCAGCGGGTGCGTGGCCAGCGCAATATCGTTGGGTCGACACTGGAGATTCCCCGCGAGCAGCAGCGCTCATGGCGATTGCCGACGCCGCTTCGGGCCGCGTGGCTATGTTGATGAAGGGCAGTCTGCATACTGACGAATTGCTCGGAGCGGTTGTCGCGCGTGACTCTGGACTGCGCGGAACGGGCAGATTGACGCACACATTTGTGTTCGATTTGCCCCGGTACCACAAATTGCTCGCAGTTACTGATGCGGTTGTAAACATATCGCCGGATTTGCAGACCAAAGCGGAGAGTCTGATTCACGCTATTGCGCTGATGCAAAAAATAGGTGTGGCGACTCCGAAGATCGCCGTTCTCGCGGCAGTAGAAACGGTGAACGCAAGTATTCCCGCTACTGTTGATGCGCGTACGCTGACTGAGTGGGGCGTGGAAGGTCGCTTTGGCGCAGCACTAGTGGATGGGCCACTTGGATTCGACAACGCTATTTCCGTACACGCTGCTGAAACAAAAGGCATCGTTTCTGCAGTGGCAGGTGACCCTGATATTTTGTTGGCTCCTGACCTGAATTGCGGCAATATTCTTTACAAAAGCTTTGTATACATAGGCGGTGGTGAGTGTGCGGGTGTTGTCCAAGGCAGCCGGGTACCAATTGTGATTACCAGTCGTGCCGATTCGCTTTTTAGCCGGGTCGCTTCGTGTGCTTTAGCGCGAATTTCGCTTCGCTAGTTGGAGCGGAACGCGGTAATTTGCTAAACTTTCGTGGTTTTCCAGACGAACCGAAGTTGTTTTTAAGGTTGCCGTACTGCATGGAAGCGATGACACTCGAATGGCGAAGGCGGTTTGCGACGGAACGTAAACATCGAATTCTGATGTTTGCAGCAATTGCGGGCCTCTCCGTTGCATTCGCCCTGTTCTGGTTGTTGTTTGCCGGTGTATGGGCCATTTTTCCGTTTACAGCAATAGAAATGATATGTGTTGCGGCAGCTTTTTGGTGGATCGAACAAGCTTCCGAGGATCGAGATCAGATTGAAGTCACGGACAATGGAGTGAACGTGATTCGTACTCGTCGGCGGAAAACTGCCACGTTCGCGTTTACCCGAAACTGGCTGACCATTGAGGGCGCTTCACGCTCCCGAGGTATGCCGTCTGGCGTGCGATTGAGGCAGTCTGGACGAACGGTCGCATTGCTGGAATTTTTGTCAGGGCCCGAGCAGGTGCGGGCACTGAATGATTTGCGTCACGCATTATCGTTGCGTTAGACGTCGATATTGAATGGGATAAGTTGTTGTGCGTAACTGGATTGAGCAAAAGAATATGTCGAAGCTTTCTGCGCGTAGCGGCGCGCCAACGTTGAAGTCGTTAGTTGCTGGTGCAGGTCGATTGGGGGCGCTAATCGCGTTATTGCCGATGGCTGCTTTTGCGGACTGGCGAATGAATCTGAAGCCGGCGAATTCGTCGGTTGCGCAGCAGATGTTTGATCTGCACACGCTTATCACCGCCATCTGTGTGGTCATCTTCGTCGGTGTGTTCGGGGTGATGTTTTATTCGCTGTATGCTCATCGCAAGAGCAAAGGGCACAAAGCGGCCCAATTCCATGAGAGCGCAACGGTCGAGGCGCTGTGGACCATTATCCCGTTCTTCATACTTTTGGCGATGGCATTTCCGGCGACCAAAGCGGTGCTTGACATGCGCGATAGCTCTGCGCCGGAGATGACTATCAAAGTCACAGGTTATCAATGGAAATGGGGTTACGACTACATCCACGATGGTTTTGGCTATCTTTCAACGTTGTCGACACCTCTCGCGCAAATTAAGAATTCGGAAGCCAAGGGCAATAACTATCTGCTGGAGGTTGATAACCCACTGGTGGTTCCGGTCGGTAAAAAGGTTCGCTTGCTCTTGACGGCCAACGACGTTATCCATTCATGGTGGGTGCAGGCGCTGGGTGTCAAGCAGGACGCGATCCCGGGCTTCATTCGCGATGCATGGTTTCGCGCGGATCGCCCGGGCATTTATCGCGGTAACTGCGCCGAGCTTTGTGGCAAGGAACATGGCTTCATGCCGACGGTTGTTGAGGTGAAAACGCAAGCTGATTACGACATTTGGCTGGCAGCGCAGAAAGAAAAGTATGGCGTAGGCAAAGTTGCCAGCGCAGCTGTGGTCGTGGACACCAAAACCTACACCCGCGATGAGCTGGTTGCGCACGGCAAAACCGTCTACGAAGGCGTGGGCGGCTGTCAGGGTTGTCATCAGCCAAATGGCAAAGGTATTGCTGGCCAGTTCCCGGCACTTGACGGATCTGCGGTTGTTAACGGACCTAAGGACGGCCAGGTCGCCCTTTTGCTGAATGGCAAAGCGGGGACGGCGATGGCGTCGTTCAAGCATTTGACTGACAAAGATCTCGCGGGCGTGATGGCCTATACGCGGTCAAGCTGGTCTAACAAAGCGGCCGAATTTGCGCAGCCGATTGATTTCGCCAAGGCGCGCAACGGCGGTGTGCTACCTGCCAGCGTCGCGCCTGCGACGGCGCAAGCGGCCCCGGCGGCGACATCGGTTGCTGGAGCAATGCCCGCCAAGATTTATTTCGCAACTGGCAAGAAAGAAATGCCGGTAGACGCCAAGGCGTCGCTTGACGGAGTCCTCGCCTATCTCAAAGGCAAAGCGGATGCCAAGATCGACATCACTGGCTACAGCGACAAGACAGGCAATCAAGCAGTTAATCTGGATATTGCTGAAGAACGTACGAAGGCTGTTCGTGCCGCACTCGTGGCTGCGGGCATCGGACAAGATCGAATCAATATGAAACGGCCAGCCGAAATCACGGGTGGCGGCGATAACGAAGACGCACGTCGCGTTGAAATCAACGTGGCCGCGTGACCATTCTTCGCAGCGATTTAAGTAATTCCATTGATCTCGACTTGTTCGAGCTAGATATTCAGGATCAGGAGCAGTAACCATGGCCAGCGTTCCACACGGCGCACCTCACACCACCCCCGTTCATGGCGATCACGCCCATGACGGGCATGATGATCATCATCACGTCCCTTCGGGGTTGATGCGTTACGTAACCACTACTAACCACAAAGACATCGGTTCGATGTACATGTGGTTCAGCTTCGCGATGTTCATTTCGGGCGGAATTATGGCGCTGCTGATTCGCGCTGAGTTGTTCCAGCCGGGCCTGCAAATCCTTGAGCCTGAGCGGTTTAACCAGCTCACCACGCTGCACGGCATCGTGATGATTTTTGGCGCGATCATGCCAGCCTTCGTGGGCTTTGCGAATTGGATGTTGCCGCTACAACTTGGCGCGCCGGACATGGCGTTTGCCCGCATGAACAACTGGTCGTTCTGGCTATTGCCGCCTGCAGCGATACTTCTCATCGGCTCGTTTTTTGTGCCCGGCGGTGCTGCTGCCGGTGGCTGGACGCTTTATCCGCCGCTGTCCATCCAAGGTGGCATGGGCATGGACATGATGATCTTCGCGGTGCACATCATGGGTGCCTCGTCGATCATGGGTTCGATCAATATCATCACTACAATTTTGAATTTGCGCACACCCGGAATGACCATGATGCGCATGCCGATGTTCGCATGGACGTGGCTCATCACAGCGTTTCTGTTGATCGCATCAATGCCAGTGCTCGCAGGCGCCGTCACCATGCTGCTGACGGATCGGCACTTTGGAACGACGTTCTTCAATGCCGCAGGTGGTGGTGATCCCGTGATGTTCCAGCATATATTCTGGTTCTTCGGGCACCCCGAGGTATACATCATCGCGCTGCCCGCCTTTGGTGTGATCTCGCAAATCATCCCCGCGTTTTCGCGCAAGCCCTTGTTTGGCTACGCTTCGATGGTTTACGCCACGGCGTCCATCGCGATTCTTTCTTTCATCGTTTGGGCGCATCACATGTACACGACGGGTCTGCCAATTGCCGGCCAGATTTACTTCATGTACGCCACGATGCTGATTGCAGTGCCAACCGCCGCCAAAATTTTCAACTGGCTGGCGACGATGTGGCGCGGCTCGATCACGCTGGAAACGCCGATGCTTTTCTGCCTGGGTTTTCTCTTCCTGTTCACGCTCGGTGGCTTCACCGGACTTGTGCTGGCGCTGACCCCCGTCGATATTCAGTTGCAGGACACCTACTACGTCGTCGCCCACTTTCACTATGTAATGGTGGCGGGCGCGCTGTTTTCTGCATTCGCTGCGGTCTACTACTGGAGCCCGAAGTGGACTGGCTGGATGTATGAAGAAAAACTTGGCAAGATTCACTTCTGGTGGTCGCTGATCGCGTTTAACGTGACCTTCTTCCCGATGCATTTCCTGGGTTTGGCCGGCATGCCGCGCCGTATCCCCGACTACAACATGCAGTTCGCCGAGTGGAATATGGTCGCATCGATTGGTGCCTTCGCGTTCGGCTTGGCACAGATTTTCTTCATCATCATCGTGTTTCGCACCATCGCGGGCAAGAGCGGTATCCGTGCTCCAGCCAAGCCATGGGACGGCGCTGAGGGGCTTGAGTGGACGGTGCCATCACCTGCCCCTTATCACACCTTTGAAACGCCACCAGCATTCAAGTAATGGCCTCTACGATGGAACGCTCTGATCGTGCGCAAATGTTGCGTCGGCGCAATCTGCGTACTGGTTGGGTGTTGGCGGCAATCGCGCTCATGATTGCGCTGTCCATCTGGTACGTCCGAGCAAGTTAGGGGACTCTAGCGCACCATGTTTTCCCTTGAGAACAGACAGATGCTCGGTAAATTGGCCGTCTTCGTGGCGATCATGTTCGCATTTGGCTTCGCGCTGGTTCCGGTCTACAAGAAAATTTGCGAAGTCACTGGTGTCAACGATTTCATGCGTCCGGAACAGGTCAAAAACACTCAAATTGATGCATCCCGAAGCGTCAAGATTGAATTCGACGCTAACACGCGTAACTTGCCTTGGACTTTTAAGCCTGAAGTAACCACGCTGACCGTGCATCCTGGCGAATTGACAACCGTGATTTATGACGTCACCAACACGACCAGCCGCGACATGGTCGGTCAGGCAATCCCGAGCTACGGACCGACGCAGGCGGCTGAGTATTTCAAGAAACTGGAGTGTTTCTGTTTCGCGAAGCAGACTTTCGTGGCGAAGGAAAGCCGACGGATGCCAGTGGTATTTTTGGTCGATCCAAAGCTGCCAAAAGACATCAACACCATCGCACTGTCGTACACTTTTTTTGAAATGCCTGGTGGTGCGAGCCCGGCAGCCGCAGAAGCCCCTGCCGGCAACCTTGGTTCGCCTCTGCCCATCGCGCCTCCAGCAAAATTGCCCGGCTAAGCACTTAGAAGTGCGAATTCACAGATTCAAGAACACAACAAGCATAAAACTTAGCGAGACCTGCCCATGAGCGCCTCAACTTCAGCCAATAGTGGCAAATATTTTGTTCCACAGCCTTCGCACTGGCCAATTGTTGGCAGCGTCGCGTTGCTTACGCTGGCAACGGGCGCAGTCACCAGCTTGAATCATGTGAGCTGGGGTCTGCCCGTGCTGTATGTTGGGTTCGCGATCTTGTTCTACATGCTTTTTGGCTGGTTTGGGGTGGTTATTAAAGAGAGCGAGGCGCGCCTTTACGGAAAGAATGTCGACGCCTCTTTCCGTTGGAGCATGAGCTGGTTCATCTTCTCGGAAGTGATGTTCTTCGCCGCCTTCTTTGGGGCGCTGGGCTACGCACGGATTCTTTCGGTGCCTGATCTTGGCAGTATCGACGCGAAACTGTTGTGGCCCGAATTCGCGGCGACTTGGCCGAGCGCGGGGCCTTATATAAAAGAGGTTTTTTCGCCGATGGGCGCATGGGGTATCCCTGCGATCAACACGGCATTGCTGCTGACCTCAGGTGTCACGTTGACAATCGCTCACCACGCGATGCTCGAAAATCATCGCAAGAAGTTAATCCTGTGGCTCGCCGCCACGATTATCCTCGGCGTGATCTTTTTGACGCTTCAAGTCTATGAGTACGTGCACGCGTATAGCGAATTAAATCTGAAGCTCACGACCGGGATTTTCGGCTCCACGTTCTTCATGCTGACTGGATTTCACGGCTTTCACGTGACTATTGGCGCGATTATGCTGACCGTCATTCTGATTCGCTCGATGCGTGGCCACTTTGATGCCAAGCACCATTTCGCGTTCGAAGCAGCTGCCTGGTACTGGCATTTCGTGGACGTCGTCTGGCTCGGTTTGTTCGTTATCGTCTACATGCTGTAGCAACGCGGCGGGCGAAAAATAAAAAAGGCGGCTCTAAGCCGCCTTTAGTTTTTTATGGACAGATCAACTGCCTACACCGTGTGCTCCGATAAACCCAAGTTTGTAGCTAAGCATCAAAAACAGGAAAAGCCCGACCGACAGTCCCACACGAATCTGCAATGCTCGCAGCATACGTTTAGAGCCACCCTCGCGCCCGCGATAGAGAAATACCAATGCGGAGCCCATCGACACCACAATCGCGACCAAACAGAAAATGACTAACCAGCGCATGGGGCAATTGTAGTGAGACAGCTAGATCAAAACTCATCAGTGACGTTGCTACGATGATTCTGCGAGGCCGAAAATTTGAGCCCAAACTCTGGGCGCTGGTGGTGACTGTGTTGTTTGCCGCTGTGACCATTCGACTCGGCAACTGGCAAAGTGACCGCGCCGAATACAAAATTTCGCAGCAAGCGCAACTCGACGCAGCCCTTTCTGCGCCTCCGCTCAAATTCGCTGATGTCGCAATGTCGAAGGACGCCGCTACCGAACTACGCTATCGCAGCATCGAACTTTCTGGTTCATTTGTTGAAAATGAGCGCTTTCTGTTGGACAACCGAATCGTTGAGGGCAAGGCAGGTTACGGTGTCTTTCAGAGTTTTCGTGTCGATCCAGCAACCGGCGGCAATAGTCGGACGGTGCTTGTTGATCGTGGGTGGGTCGCTGCGTCAGGCGACCGTTCGATCTTACCCAAGCTAGAAAACCCTGCTGGTATTGTCAAAATCGCGGGGCGCATTAATCCGCCGCCTTCACGCAATCCAGGCACCTTTGACAACGGTACCGAAATGCGCTTGAACTATGTGAATCTCGAAGAACTCTCACAGCGTATCGGTCACAAACTGGAGCCTATGATCGTCGAGCAGACGGCGGGGCCAGGATTTACCGGTGTCGCCCGCCCGCCGCCGGGTGCGAATTTCGAGAGAAATCGCGGCTATCAGTTACAGTGGTATGCCTTCTCGGCCATGGCTGTGATTATTTTTTTAGTACTCAGTTTTCGTAAACAGGATGTCGCTTGAAGTCCGCCAATAAGATGATTTTGCTGGTAGCGCTGGTGTGCGCTGCGCCCTTTGTTTCCGCGTGGGTGGCCTACTATTTCATTAAACCGCAAGGCGGCGGCAGCTATGGCCAACTGCTGGAAACTCGCCCCCTTGCGCCACTTGCCTTGTCGGCTGCGGATGCCGAAAAATGGGGCGGCAAGTGGCGACTCGTGATGGCGATTGGTGACGAATGCGATGCTGAATGTCAAGAGACATTGCATTCGACACGGCAAGCGAGAACGATGCTTGGTCGCGAGCGTGAACGCTTGATTCGCGTAGTGATTGCATCCAAAAGCCTTGATCCAGCGCTACTCGCCGAGCATCCAGATTTGGTCGTTTTTTCTACGCCAACAACGCTACCTGATGCATGGCAGTCGCTGCTGAAACGTGGCGTTTTTCTGGTTGATCCGATCGGAAATCAGGTCATTATGTGGCCGAAAAATCCGGATATCAAAAAACTCAATTCAGACCTTTCGCGCCTGCTGCGCGCGTCGCGGATTGGATAGTAGGCCGTAGTGGACAACGCAGAACCTTTCCAGCGCCCTGCGCAAAAGCGGTGGCGTGACTATTGGGCCGTGACCAAGCCACGCGTGACCGTACTCGCTGTATTCACGGCTTTCATCGGTATGTTGCTGGTCGACAGGTCGCTGCCGCCCTGGATTGTCGTTGTTGGCGGCTGCATCGGTATTTGGCTGATCGCCGGTGCGAGCTTCGCGATGAATTGCCTGCTCGAAGCCGCGGTCGACGCACGCATGAAGCGCACCAATTGGCGACCCTCTGCGCAGGGCCGGCTCAGCACCACGCAAATCGTTGTTTTTTCTTTGGTGCTTGGTGCACTGGGAAGCGCAGTGTTGATGGTTACGACGAACGTGTTGACCTGGGGCCTGACGCTCAGCACGTTCTTCGGCTATGCGTTTATTTACACGCTGTATCTCAAGCCGAATACGCCGCAAAATATCGTCATAGGTGGTGCTGCGGGCGCCATGCCCCCGGTCCTCGGTTGGGTGGCTGTGGCCAACGATGTCTCGGCACCGCCGCTGCTGCTGTTCCTCATCATCTTTGCGTGGACGCCGCCGCATTTCTGGGCGCTGGCGTTGTACCGCCAGGAAGACTATGAAAAATCAGGGCTGCCGATGCTGCCAGTGACGCATGGTCGCGACTTCACGTTGCTTCACATGCTGCTCTACACATTTTTGCTGCTTGCCGTGTCACTGTTGCCGTTCGCCATCCGCATGAACGGCTGGCTATACGCCGTTGCGGCGCTCGTGCTTGGCGGGCGCTTCATTCAACTGGTGTGGCAACTGAAAAAAAACTACACGGATCAGAAATCACGCGCGGTGTTCCGCTTCTCGCTAACCTACCTGACCGTGTTGTTCGCGGCGCTGCTAGCGGACCACTACCTGATCAACTAGGGTCTAGATTTCGACCATCTCGAAGTCATCTTTGCGCGCGCCGCATTCTGGGCACGTCCAGTTCATGGGCACGTCATCCCATTTGGTGCCCGGCTTGATGTTGTCCTCAGGCCAGCCCGTCTCTTCGTCGTAGATCCAGCCGCAAATCAGGCACATGTACTTTTTCATAAAGATCGTGTCGCGCTTCTACCAATAAAACGAAGCGATTGTAGGTGAACCACTCGGGCTCATTAGAATCCAACATGAAATTGATAACAAAAGGTCAGCCGGGTGGAAGCCATTGAGGAAAGTAATCCAGTGATTGCGCCCGAGAAGGGCCTCGCACACGCCAAGCTCGGGGCGATCCTTTTGTTCCGCGGCAAAATTGTCGAGGCTGAGCTTGACCGCGTGCTGCGCCTGCAAGCAGCGTCTGCACGCCCCGAGCGACTCGGCAGCCTGTTGTCGACCCTGGGCGTTGTGTCTGCGCGCGACATTGCTCAGGCGCTCGCCATCCAGGCTGACATGCCCTACGTCGAAGCCTCGGCGTTCCCCGATATTCCAATTCTCGAAGAACGTATTTCCGCTCGATTTTTGCGTGATTCGCGGGCGTTGCCGATAGAAGAGGACGAGGACACCCTGACGCTGGCGGTCGCTGACCCGACCGACGACTACGTTCGTCATTCGTTTGAGCTCGTGACTAACCGCAAAATTCATCGCGTCGTTGCGATTGGCACCGAAATCGATGGCGCGATTGAGCGCTTGTACGGTGGCGGACGGAGCGCGGCTTCGCAATTGACCGACGGCGATCTTGAGGCCCGCATCGACGCCGATGCGCTCGGTGACGATGTTCAGCAGCTCAAGGATTTAGCGTCCGAAGCGCCGGTGATTCGACTGGTGAGCCTGCTCATCACCAACGCGCTCGAGGCCCGCGCCTCGGATATTCACATTGAGCCGTTCGAAAACCGCCTGATCATCAGGAACCGCATCGACGGTGTGCTGCACGAGATTGAATCGCCGCCGAAGCGCCTCGCCGCAGCCGTTATTTCGCGCATCAAGATCATGGCGAATCTGGATATCGCTGAGCGCCGTTTGCCGCAAGACGGTCGGATTCGCCTGCGTATTCAGGGCAAAGACATCGATCTTCGCGTCTCTACCGTGCCAACGATGCACGGTGAGAGCGTGGTGATGCGTATTCTCGACAAGAGTGGCGTCCAGCTTAACTTTGAGAAGCTCGGCTTTGCGCCGGACATTCTTGCTAAATTCAAGGAAGCGCTGGCACAGCCGAACGGCATTCTGCTGGTCACCGGCCCAACGGGTAGCGGCAAAACCACGACGCTCTACACCGCGCTCGATGAGTTGAATCAGCCCGACGTGAAGATTTTGACGGTCGAAGATCCAGTCGAATACCAGATGGCGGGTATCAACCAGATTCAAGTCAAACCGCAGATCGATTTGACCTTCGCCAGTGCGCTGCGCTCTATCGTGCGGCAAGACCCCGACATCATCATGATCGGTGAGATTCGTGACCTTGAGACCGCCGAAATCGCCGTTCAAGCCGCGCTGACGGGCCATCTTGTGCTGTCGACACTGCACACCAACGACGCTCCCGCAACCATCAGTCGTCTGATGGACATGGGTGTTGACGACTATTTGCTCACCAGCACGCTGGTCGGCGTGTTGGCGCAACGCCTCGTGCGCACGCTGTGCACGCATTGCCGCGAACCGCACGTGCTTGAAGCCGATGTGGCGCGTGAGATCGGCCTGCCGCGTGTTGGCGCGCCCGAGCGGCCCACTGTTTATAAAGCCGTGGGTTGCAAAGAGTGCAGCGGAACGGGGTTCACAGGGCGGATGTGTATCGCCGAGATGATGCCGTTGTCGGAGCCGATTCGCCGCCTCATCATGCAAAAAGCCAACGCCAGTGATTTGCGCCGCGAAGCGCTGGCGGAAGGCATGTTGCCGATGTACGACGACGGTTTGCGTAAAGTACTTGCGGGTACGACGACGCTCGAAGAAGTGCTTCGCGCGACGCGCGAAGGCTAAGGCAAGCCCCGATGGCACTCTATGCATTCGATGCCGTTCGACAATCCGGCGACCCGGTTTCCGCTCAACTGGAAGCCGCATCCGAGGCTGAGGCCGTCGAGCGTGTGCGAGAGCAGGGACTCATCTTGCTGCGCATTCAGACCGCCGCGGCTGCAGCGATTACGTCGCATGAGAAAAAGCTGGGTACTTTTGCGCGGCTGTTTGCCTCGCGCAAAATTACTCGCGATCAGGTTGTTGCCTTTACCCGCGATCTTGCCAACCTGATCTCGGCGGGTTTGCCGCTAGATCGTGCCTTTGAGCTGTTGGTCGGACTGGCTGATTCTGGGCCGCAAGCTGCACTTTTGCAGGAATTGCGAGATCGGGTGCGTAGCGGACAACCGCTGTCGCAGGCGCTGTCCGAGCATCCGAAACAGTTTGACCGACTTTTCATCAACATGGTGCGAGCCGGAGAGGCGAGCGGCACGCTGGGGCCGGTGCTGGAGCGCATTTCCGAATTTCAGGAGCGAAGCGCGGAACTGCGCTCCAGCGTGCAGTCGGCCTTACTGTACCCGGTCGTTCTGGTCGCGGTGGCAATCGTTGCCGTGATGACCATGATCTTTTTCGTGGTGCCCAAGTTCGAAACGACGTTCCGCCAATTTGGCAAAGCGCTGCCGCCCGCCACCGAGAATTTGCTCGCGATTTCGCACTGGTTTCGAGAAGACGGCTGGATGCTGGTGATCGCTGCGGCTGCGCTGTTCATCCTGATCCGCGGTCGTTTGCGCACGCCGGTTGGCCGGCTTAACTGGGATCGTCGCAAGCTCACTTTGCCGATTCTGGGCGACCTGTTTGCGAAGATCGAGGTGGCGCGTTTGGCTCGAACCTTGGGCACCCTTTTGGGCAATGGCGTCAGCCTGTTGCCAGCGCTCACTATCGTCAAAGACACCGTGGACAATCGCGCACTCGCCAATTCACTGGAAGGCGTGCTGGTGCGTCTCAAGGCTGGACAGGGCTTTGCTCGGCCCTTGATGGAAACGGGGCTGTATCCAAAACTCGCGGTTCACATGGTCGCGGTGGGCGAGGAAACCGGCAAACTGGATTCGATGTTGCTCAAGGTTGCGGAGGTGTACGACGTGGAGGTCAACACCACGCTCAAACGGGCGTTGGGCCTGTTGGAGCCGGTATTGATCCTGACGCTTGCAGTAGTCGTCGGCGGCATTATTTTCGCCCTGATGAGTGCATTGCTGGGGCTGACGGAATTTAATGTGTAAGCAGCGGTCGTATGAAGGATGCCTAATATTAACTAACAGCTTTTTTATGGGATGACGCCTGCATAGGGGCTAGGTGCTGATTGAATCATAAGTCGACAATCCGTTAAACTGAGCACCAGCCCCTATAAAATGGCGCATTGACAGAAAAGCTATTGCTACGACGTCATTGCCAAAGGCGCGAAAAATCGGGCGGCGATGACTGCGAAATGAAATGAAAACTATGAAAACAAAATTTATGACTCCGAGAGTCCAGAGCGCGCAACGGGGCTTCACGCTAATGGAGCTGCTCGCCGTGATCGTCATCATCGGCGTCCTGATGGCCACCATTGGTAGTCGTTTTATGGGTCAGTCCGAGAAGGCTAAGGCGAACGCGACGAAGATCGAAATGGGACAAATGATGCAGTCGCTCGATCTGTTCAAGCTTGAGATTGGCCGTTATCCCAGTGCTCAGGAGGGCCTTGACGGTTTGATCAAAAATCCAGGTAATCTGCCCAACTGGAGCGGCCCGTATCTGCGCAAAGACAACATCAAAGACCCGTGGGGTAACGATTACAAATACTCGTCGCCGGGCCCAAACAACACGCCGTTTGAGATCAAATCGCTTGGCGCGGACGGCAAAGAAGGTGGCGAAGGCGAAAACGCCGACATCACCAAGAGCTAGTCCGCGCGCGCCAAACCTGCTGCAACCGCCATGCTGACCCCGAACTCCGCCCCGACGCGTGTGCGGATGCCGGGGCGTTATTTGCGCAGCGCGCGAACGGCGGGCTTCACTATGCTCGAATTGCTGGTAGTCATCGTGATTGTCGGGGTGCTCGCGGCGGTGGCTCCACCGATGTTTTCCTCAGGCGTCACCTCCGCGCAACACCGCGCGCTGGCGCGAGCGATTGCCCAAGAGCTTCGTTTCGCACGCAGTGAGGCCATCGCCAATCGTAAAGACATTGGTGTCGAGTTCAATCTGGCGGATCGTACTTATCAATTGCCCGGCGGCAAACGGCGTGGTCAATGGCCCGAGGGTGTGGCACTTGAACTCGTCACTACCGCCGCCGAAACTATCGACGACAAGCACGCTTCGGTGCGTTTTTATCCGGACGGTGGGTCGACGGGCGGTCGCGTGACGGTGAAATACAAAGAGCGCGAATTTCGTATTGATATCGGCTGGCTGACCGGTCGCATCGCGATTGAAGAGGCGTGATGTCACGCCTTCTACAAACCCGTGAAGGTGGTTTCACCCTGCTTGAGGTGATCGTCGCGGTGGTGATCGCTGCGCTTTGCCTGTCGGCGCTGTCGCAGGTGTTCGCGACAGGCGTTCGCTCCGCGTCCGCGTCGAGCGATTACATGCGCGCGATGACATTGGCGCAAGGCTTGCTCGCCGGGGCTGGCATTGAAAAGCCGCTAGTCGACGGCAGCGAATCGGGCGTATCGAGCGACGGTCGATTGCAGTGGTCATTAAACGTCGCAGCAGAGCCGGTTGAAGAGGGTGATGCGCTGATCAAACCGCCACTCGATTTGAAGCGCCTCGTGGCTCGCGTCGCAGTCAGCAATCCCGGCGATCTGCCCGGTGCCAAGCAACGTAGCGTTGAGCTCACCACGCTGCTCGCTGTTCCGCGCCAGATACCATGAAACACGCACGGCGCCAGCGCGGCTTCACGCTCATCGAGCTGATCGCGGCGATTACGCTGCTCGCGGTCTTGACCACGATTTTGATGGGTACGGTTCGCGGCGCGGAGCGCAGCACCAGCGCAGCCAATGATGCCGTCGAGCACACCGAACAGTACGCCCGGACGCAGGCGTTTTTGCGCGAACATATTTCTGGAGTGCTGCCGATGCGCTGGCGGCGAGAGGTCTCGCAGCCGCTTAAATTCAATGGCAAATCATCGACCCTCACCTATTTCGCGCCGGTGACGTCGCAGATTGCTGAGGGCGGTGTCATGTGGTGGCAGTTGGCGGTCGCAAAATCGCAACAAAAAAGCCAGCTTGTACTGCGTCGTCAAGCCGCTGATCCTGACGAAAAAGCGGTTCCCGATTTGAGTGCCGCCGAACCTATCGTGCTCGCTGACAACATCGACGCGTTGTCGATTTCCTACTTCGATCCCGGTGATGACCCGCTCAACAATCCTGATGCTGGTACGTGGGTCGATTCGTGGGACGAGAACTCCCGCATGCCAGCGATCATTGCCATTCGCGTGACCGAAACCGGTGACAAGCACTGGCCGGATCTGTTCATTCCGGTCAAGCTCTCGCAGGCGTTGGGCTGTAACTTCGACTATCAACGCCAGCGTTGCATCATTCAGGCCGTGGTGAATCGATGATTAGCGCGCGTCATTGTCGTCCGCAAGTGAAGAAGCAAAACGGCATCGCGATCATCATGGTGCTGGGGCTGGTGATTTTTCTCACTGTGATCGCCCTGTCGTTTTCTGATGCCCAGCGTGTCAGCACGCAGGTCACCAGCAATGCGCTTGCTTCCGCGAGGGCGCAAGCCGCAGCCGACGGCGCGGTCAATCGAATGGTGTTCGAATTGTCTCGCCCCCGCTCTGCCGACGCTCAAATTGCTGTGGCGCAGTGGAAAATTGATGGCGTTGTGCATCAATGGAACGAGAATGGCGCAGAAATTGCTGTTTCGGCCAAAAGTGAGACTGCTAAAATCGATTTGAACTTTGCATCCGAGCCTCTGCTCAAACGAGTGTTCACGTCGGTGGGGGCAACAGAAGAAGAAGCGGATGCCATTGTGGCGTGCATCAAAGACTGGACGGATGCCGATAATCTCAAACGGCCCAACGGCGCAGAAGCCGACGACTATCGTGCGGCTGGCAAGAAGGTTTTGCCTGCGAACGATTTTTTCATCGCGATCGAGGAACTTCAAAACGTGATCGGCATCAGCCCGAAAATTTATAATGCCGTTGCGCCCCTGTTGACCGTGCAATCGCGCTCGCCGGGGATTGACCCTCAAACGGCGTCGCTCACCGTGCTAAGCCTCGTGCCTGGCGTTGATGTCGCACAGGCGCAGAGTTGGGTTGAGCAACGCGATCAGGCGTTGCGCGACGGCCAGCCGGTGCCGCCTCTGCCTTTCAGCAGCCCCTATTTCGCCTCCGGAACCAATGCCGTCCGAGTTCGCGCTGATGTGGTGACGGCTTCTGGCGTTCGCGCATCGCGTGAAGCAAGCTTGCGATTGGGCGGCGTGCCACGTGGTCGGCCACAGTATTTTTTGTGGCAGCGCGGTTTCTCAACTGACGCACCAGCGAACATGACGCCGGCTCCAGCTGCGGCAACGGGAGTCGTGAATGGCTGATTCGTACACAACTCAATCTGCTGCGGGCCAGCAGTGGAGCCAATTTTTGGGTTGGTGGAAGCAACAACTGTGGGAATGCATTCCCGCACCCTGGCGCGCCAAAACGATTCAGGCGCGGCGTCCTGCGATGTGGGCTCCGGCGACCGATCAGGTTTGGGCGCCCGGCGCATCAGCGCTGGAATCGCAAACGTTCACCCGCTCAGCGCTGGCGCAACGAGGCGGTTCTGTGGCATTGGTCGCGGG
>JBDSYI010000079.1:0-1963 GCA_039925745.1 Casimicrobium sp.
CGTTCGCGAACGTGAAAGTCGGTGTTGAAAAGACGGACGCCCAGGGCGTTAAATCGCTCGAGCTCGTCGCACCGCGTCGTGCGATGACCGTGCAGGATTTGATGCGCCACACGTCGGGGCTCACCTATGGCTTCTTCGGCGACGGTATGGTCAAAAAAGCCTATCAAGACGCCAACGTCGGTACCGGTGGCGACATCACGAACGCTGAATTCGCAGAGCGCATCGCCAAGATGCCGCTCGCCTTTCAGCCCGGTAGCACCTGGGATTACAGCAACTCAACCGACGTACTGGGTCGGGTGATTGAAGTCGTTTCTGGCCAGACATTATTCACCCATTTGAACGAGCGTCTGCTTGTACCGCTCGGCATGAAAGACACATCGTTCTATGTGCCCGATGCGGCTCGACAGGCGCGCATCGCAGAGCCGTTTAATGATGACCGCTCGATCGGCATTAACGCGCCCGTGTTCGATCCGCGTCGTGTGGTGGCCATGGAATCCGGTGGCGGAGGCCTGATGAGCACTGCGGTTGACTACGCGCGCTTCCTGATGATGCTGCGAAACGGCGGACAACTCGACGGTCGTCGCTACATCAGCCCGGCTACGCTCGCGTTCATGACGACCGATCAGTTAAACCCAACCGTGACCCGCACCCCGCTCTACCTGCCCGGCCCCGGTTACGGCTTCGGCCTCGGCTTCGCAGTACGCACCAGCGCCGGCGAAGCGGCCTATCCCGCCGCACTCGGCGAGTATTACTGGGGTGGCGCCGGCGGCACTTACATGTGGGTTGATCCGGCGAACGATCTGTTTGTGGTCTACATGATGCAAAGCCCTAAACAGCGCGTGCCGTCACGCTCAGTTTTGCGCAACATGGTTTATGGCGCAATCACTGACGCAAAGCTACCCGTCGGGCGCTGAGCAGTTAGAACTTGCCTTTAATCCGTTCACTCACTGGGCCAGCGCAGCGTATGGCCCGTGCGCTGGGTGAACTGGACGATGTCTTCGGGCGTATCAATGTCAACGCGAAAGTGCGGGTTCTCGGTGTCCATCCATTGCACGCGCTGCGGGTTAGCTTCACGCCACCCACGCCCCATAACATTGGTGTCACCGCGCAACCATTCATCGCGCAATACAGCGTCAAATATCACTGGATTTCCCGGTGAACCCGACACACGCGGCACCACCATCGATGCCGCATCGCTCCGATCCGCGAACGCGATCATCAGCGCCAACACGTCGTCTTCGTTGAGCAGCGGTTGATCGGCCAGAGCGACGATGACCGCATCCAGTTTTCCGGTCAGGTTTTGTAAGCCGATGCGTACCGAAGACGGTTGGCCGTCGTCGGGACTGGGATTGCTAACGGTCTCTACCTCCGCCGCAACCGGACACGCACGCACCGCCGCCTCGATCATCGCGGAGTAGTGTCCGAGCACCACCACAATCTCTTCAACCCCAGCGCCCGAGAGCGCTTTGAGTTGCCGATGGATGAGCGGCACGCCGTCAAGCTCAAGCAGAGATTTCGGCTTATACCCAAGCCGACTGCCCGCGCCCGCCGCGAGCAGAACGGCACCGATGCTGAGGCACTTTGGGAGAGGCGAAGAATGACTGATATTCATGGCGTGGCGCAGCGGCGAATTCGTTTGCAAGACGGACTTTAGCCGATGAATAGGTTATTAAAATCGGTCGAGCTCAAACACATCGATTTCGCTTCGTCAATCAAACTTCACCACTATCAGCTTTTCGTTGAAACATCCGAAGCACTAGGGCTGAGCCTACAAATCGACAAAACTCGACATTTATACTTTATGGCATCCAGCCCCGATACAGGCTTAATTCCATGCAAAAGTCAATCACCCGAAAACATCGCAATGCAGGGCCGTCCGACGGCGGGTCGGACGTAACATTAGCCGATGACTATAAACGCTCCTTCCGCCGCCACCGACCCGATTGACATTGACGACGGCGAC
>JBDSYI010000080.1:0-2027 GCA_039925745.1 Casimicrobium sp.
TCTGGTCGGCAGCTTCCTCAACGTTGTGATCTATCGCATGCCGCTTATCATGGAGCGGGCATGGGAAGATGAGATCGCTTCGGCACAGGACAAAGCGCCAATCGAGCGCGAGCGTTTCAATCTTGTATTGCCACGTTCGCGTTGCGGCAATTGCGGGCACCCAATCACGGCGCTGGAAAACATTCCCGTTTTTTCGTGGCTCGCATTGCGCGGAAAGTGCAGTGCCTGCGGCACTCGCATTAGCGTGCGCTATCCGTTCGTTGAAATCGCGACGGCCGTGTTGTTCTTTGCTTGCGCATGGGTGTTCGGGCCGACGCTGCACAGTGTCGCTGCCATGGCGCTCTGCGCGGTGCTGGTGGCGCTCACTGGCATTGACCTTGATACGCAACTGTTGCCTGATCAACTCACGCTTCCGCTGTTGTGGATTGGCCTGTTGCTAAATATTGGCGGGCTGTTCGCGCGATTGCCCGACGCCGTGATCGGCGCTGCAGTTGGCTATCTCACCTTATGGAGCGTCTATTGGTTATTCAAGCTGATCACCGGTCGCGAAGGTATGGGTTACGGCGATTTCAAGCTGCTTGGCGCGCTAGGCGCATGGTTTGGCTGGCAGTCGGTTCCGATGCTGCTGCTGGTGTCTGCTGTGGTCGGTTCAGTGATCGGCATTGCGATCTTAGTGGTACAGAAAAAAGGGCGGCAAACCGCGATCGCGTTTGGCCCCTATCTGGCTTTGGCAGGTCTCATCACGTTATTTTTTGGCCCGCAGCTGCAACAGCTGCCGCTCGCGTTGTGAACAACAAAAACACAGCGCGGCGTCCATGGATTGTTGGCCTCACTGGCGGCATCGGTTCCGGGAAATCGACGGTTGCTGATGGTTTTGCTGCGCTTGGTGCCTACGTGGTCGACACAGATGCGCTGTCGCATCAATTGACGGCCGCCAATGGTGCCGCGATTGATGCGGTCAGCATCGCGTTCGAGGGCGTAGTGACGAACGGCGTTCTGGATCGCGCAGCCTTGCGCGAGCGCGTGTTCGCAGACGCAGACGCTCGCAAGCGACTGGAAGCCATTCTGCATCCCATGATACGCACCGCCACCAACAACGCGTTGACCTCTGTCGCAGCGCTCGCTGCCCCCTACGTCATCCTGATGGTTCCGCTGTTGTTCGAGTCTGGCACTTACAAAACACGCGTCAATTGTGCCGTGGTAGTGGATGTTGACGAAGCGACACAAATCGAGCGCGTCAGCCGCACCCGCGGGCTTGCAGCGAACGAGGTCAAACGCATTATCGCCGCACAAATGCCGCGCGATGAGCGCCTGACTCACGCCCAATTTGTGATTGACAATCGGGCTGATGCAGCCGCTCTGACAGCGCCGATCGCCACGCTGCATGCAGTTTTTGTCGTCAATGCAGGCAATGCTGTGCGCTCGCTGGTCGCACCAATGGCCGAGACCGTTTGATGCCCACGACGCTCATCGCAGCCACCGGAACCGCCGCGCCTATGGCGTCAGAGTTGTTGATTTTCGAATGTCCGCTAAATGAGCGGGCGCGAACGTGGTTGCGTCTCGAAGAACTATTTACTGCGACGCGAACATTTGCTGCAAGGCGAGATGCGATTGATCATCGTCACGCATTGCTGGGCTTGTTCCAGATAGTTGATACGTCGAGCCGTAGTGACCTAAAGACAGACTTGCTGCAGGAGCTCGATCGCCAGCGCACGCTGTGGGGCAACCAGATCGACAATCCTGACATCGCGCGCGAAGCACTCACGGAATTCCTGAACGACATGGACGCCGTGATCCACGATTTGCACAACCAGATTGGCAAAATCGGCCAGCACCTGCGCGAGAGTGAATGGCTACAAGCTGTGCGGCAACGTGCGGCCAGCCCCGGTGGTGCATGTGAATTTGAGTTGCCGATGCTGCATAGCTGGCTGCAACGCGACGAAGTTGAACGACGCAGTGAACTCAAGACCTGGCTCGACCCCATCGCGCCACTCGAAGAGGCCGTGGTATTGGTGCTCCGTCTGCTG
>JBDSYI010000081.1:0-12734 GCA_039925745.1 Casimicrobium sp.
CCATCGCGCGCAGGTTCGAATTCGGCAGCATCTTGATAGCTTCGTTTTCGATCTCGGCGCTCCACGATGTGACCAGAAGATCTAGCAAATCTTGTTCGAACTCCGCTAGCGCCGCGCGGCATGCTGCAGCGGACATTTGTTTCGTGAGTCGCAGGCGGTTGAACGCGGAATGCATTTCGACGCGGCAATGCGGTGCGATGTGCAGCGACGTTGCGGCCGCAAGCACAGCGGCCAGTTCTTCGCCGCCCTGTATCGCGATGTAGGGTTTGATTAGCGCTGACGTGTCAATCGCGACGCGCACTCAAACGCCTGCTCGTCGCGTTCGGTGAGCACCGGATTTGGCATCGTGCCAACTGCCACGACATGGTTCGCGAGCGATTGAAGCTTGATCGAGCCATGCCATCGGAACATTTAATCACCATTGATCGGTTTGTCGGGTGATCGAACCGTTGAATTGGTCTAACAACTTTTCATTGAAAGCTTTATCTCACAGGGGCTAATCATCATTTTTACGTAAAGTCGATAATCTATCAAATTGACTCTTAGCCCTTGTGAAATCGTGCTTTCAAAACAAAGCTGATGACAATCTGGAAGTCTAACTGTCCGATTTCGCAGCGTGATTTCTTCGTGCCTGCCGCCTCTTTTGTAGGTAGCGAAACAGCCAGCTGCGCGGAACTTCGACACCGGTGTGGACGAACTGCGCGGCGTTTGCATCGGTCAGAAAACGCAGCTGTCGGCGTTGCGCCTGCGCTGCGCCAACGAAGAGGATTTCATCGCCGGACTGCAGGGCGGTGTCCGACTCCGGCAGGATGCCGATGACGCCGTGGCGCACCAGCATAAGGGGAATGCAGGCGAGGGGCTCATTGGTGTGCACCGGATCGGTCTGCAGATGGCTAATCCGGAAGGGACGACCATTGTTCTGGAACAGCGCAGCGAACATGCCAGGTTGCATCACGTCGCAATGAAATCGCCAGGCGCGCGGCGCGATGGTGCCGAGTGAGTCCTGAATCGTCTCCAGAATGTTGGTTGCGGTGTCGGCACCGTCTTCAGCCACCCGCTTCAGTAGAACGCGCAGCAGCGGCACGGTGATCAGTTGCAGACATTCATGCACCATGATGTCGGCCTGTACAAAGGCGAGATCGGCTTTGGCGGCGTTGATGAGCACGCGATCAGCGATGTGATTCTGGCGAATGATGGTGAAGATTTTTGGATTGGCGCGCCGCGCCAGTGTTGTGATCGCGAGGTTTGTTGCATCGTTGTCAGTCCCGGCGACGACGACTGCTGCGCTCTCGATACCGACGCCGTGCAATGCGTGCTCGGTGTCGTCATCCACAATCACACGATGCAGCGGCAGGTCGGCAACGGCGTGCTGATCGACAGCCTGCCAGGCGATGCCGCGTGCGTCGAGCACGTTGCCGATAGCGCGACCAAATCGTCCGTAGCCAACGATGACCCAGGCACCACGCGGTAATCCCAAGCGGTCCGGACACTCTGATCCGGGCGAGCCAGTCAGCCATTCTTCCAGCCGCAAAACGTCGGGCGCGTCGAGATCGAGTGCGATGTTGTTGGCGAACGTCTGGAACGGATTGATCACCTCAACGCCGCCGAAGGCTGCGAGATTGGTTTGCGCCACTTCGGTTTTGGCGCGTACGATGACGGGAAGCTCCGGCCTGAGGGTGTGCGCGCCAATGGCGATTGTCTGGTTCGCATCATCGCTGCTGGTCAGTGCGAGTAATCCGCAGCACTCCGGCCGGTTGATGCCCGCCTCAGTCAATACGTCCGGGAAGCGCGCGTCGGCACAGAGTACATTCGCGGGCATCGACAGGTCTTCGATTTCGAGACGGCTTGCGCGATCTGCGCGCAGTTCAATCACCACCAGCCGATAGCCCATGGCGTCGAGTGCCTTGGCTAGTTGTTTGCCGCTTTGACCGTAACCACAAATGATGAAAAATTGCTGACCGATATTGCGAACGCGCCAGGCAAACATGCTTTGCGCGACGGCCGCGCGAAACGTGCGATCAGACGACAACCGGAAGATCGCGCCCAATGTGTAGGTCCAGCCGACCACCGTCAGGTAGATCACAACAATCATCCACAGTCGCTGCGCATCGCTAAACGGGTAGGGAATTTCGCCAAATCCGATGGTCGTGGCCGTGAAACTGACCACGTAAAACGCATGAAAAATACTGAGTTTTGCAGGCGTGCCGTCAGGCAGTTGCCCGGGCATGAGGGCCAGTCCAAATACTGCGACGGTATAGGCGATTATCAGGACGATAAGCGGCGCACGCATGCGCCGCAGAATCAGAAAGAGAACGTCACCCATCTGCGAATGTCAGAACTGCGAGCGGTGCGTTATCGTCCTTGCCGAAGCGTTTCGCCGATCAAGAGCGTCACCGAGATGAGATTGGCGAGCAACGCCCCCCCCGAGAGCGAGACGACCGTCGAGATGCTGCTTGCATTCATTGCAAGCCCCTGCACGTAAACATGGACTACCCAAACGCCCGCTGCCGCCACCAGTTGCAGCGAAGCGACCAGCGACGTGGCCAGATGCGTTGCGCCCAGATGCGTACGATCACCGAATTTGAGAACGGTGGCGATCATGTTGACCACGACGGCGGCGCCCAGCTCCATCGGGTGATGAACATCGACTCGCTCTATATCGCCGATAAAAAAGCCGAAATTTAGTGTGCAGGCAAATATGATGAAAAATCCGAAGATGACTTTTTCGAGATTCATGAAGCGTGTCCTTACGTGACGTAGAGTGTTCCCGTGTTCTCAAGCATAGCTGCCTCGGTAAATGCTATCGCTGGAAATCCTGGGAATGCTGTTGCAGAAAGGTGACCACCGTGCTTCGCATGGCAGCAGTTTCCTGATGTCCGCAGTCGAAAACTTTTTGCTGCCAATGTTGAGGCTTTTCGAGCGAGGCGTAGCCTGCACGGAGTTGATTGTCGATTGATTGCACGCCTGCTGATGGCGTCAACGGGTCGTCACGACCGACCAGAGAAAGGTGCGGTCGCGGCGCAATCAATGCGCAGATTTCGGCCGCCGCAAATTCATTTCTCAGTCCTGGCACGAAAAAATATTCGCCGTGCTGATCGAACCCGCCGCTGTCGATAAGTGCGTCGTATTCGGCAAGGCAGCAGAGATCGATACAGGTATCAATCGTTGCGTCGAGCGCAGCGGCCCAGATGGCCATGGTGCTGCCCATTGACAGGCCCAGCGCGGTAACGGGCAGGACTGCGAGGCCGGGTTGGGTGCGCGCCCATTGCAGCGAGGCAAGCGTGTCGTGAACACGGTACCCCCAGAGCGTTTTGCCGTCCCACAACAGGCGTTTGACCATGGCCCGTTCTGACTTCGCGCCACCGAAATTGCGCTCACCGAAACACCAGTGATCAATTGCCAATACTGCGAACCCCATTTGGGTCAGGACTTCGCCGTAAGGTGGCGCTTGCAAGGCGGGGCGACCGACCAGCAGTTCATCCTTGCCGCACTGAAAGCGATTGCCGTGCGCGTGGCAATAGAGGACCAGTCCAAGCGCCGCTTGATCTAGTGGGCGCATCAGAAGGCCGGGGACGAGCTCTTCGCGATTGAGCGTCAATGTCCAGTTTTCGACACGAGCATGGGCATTCGTATGCGTTGAAATTAGCACACCGCATGTTGATTCGGTGAGCGCCGGAAGCGGCCCGAGTAATCGCTGCAAGTCGGCGCGGCGCTCGGCTGTTGCAACGTCATCGCCGAGCCACGTCCACTGCTTCATTGCTTCATTGCTTCATTGCTTCAGCGAGACGCCTGTCGTGGTCAGATGCAACGGACGTGTTTCGCCACGGGGCAGGATCACACGAACGCTTTGATAAGGCAGCGCCCAATTGCCGCGCTGCGACACGTGGATACGCAGACCATCGCTGTCAGACGTCGCGTTAAACGTGTGAACGACATGTTGATCGTCGGCGTCGGTTGTCTGCAACCCGTTGTCTTCAAACAGCAGAGCGCTGCCGGTGCAGAGTCTGGAGGCGGGCGGCGGCGCGAAGTAACGCAGTGCGCGCGTTGGCTCCTCGGTTTTTTTCGCATCACTGTTGGTGTCAGTGGTTGGCAGTAGCGCGCCGGCACGCACAAAAAGCGGCAGGCGGTCCAGCGGAGCGTCAACCTCAACCGTGCGGCCACCTTCGAGATATTCACCCGTCCAGAAGTTAAACCAGCCTTCGGCATGAACGCCGCGTGGGAGATACAGCGTGCGGCGACGCGCAGCATCTTGGAACACGGGCGCGACGAGAAGCTCGCCGCCCACCATCATTTCGTCGTTGTCCTGCCACGTATTTGGATCATCTCCGAAGTGGAAGAACGTCGGACGCAGGACGGGCGTGTGTTCCGTTGCAGCCTGCCACATCAGCGTGTAGAGATATGGCATCAGATGCAGACGCAGGCCGATGCTGTCGCGAATCGATGCGGTGGCGTCCGCGTGCAACCATGGCGAATTAACGCTGCCATCAACCTTCCACGAATTCATGATCATGCGCGGCAACAGACAGCACGCCTGCGTCCATCGGATCAGCATTTCAGCGTTTGGCACTGGGCCAGCGAATCCGCCAATATCGTGGCCGATGTTGAACATGCCGGACAGGCTCATCGAGAGCGCCATGCGCTGGTTCCAGCGCATGGTGTGCCAGCTTGTGGTGTTGTCGCCGCTCCAGGTCTGCGCGTAGCGCTGCAAGCCTGGCGGGCCCGCACGGGTTACCGTGTAGACGCGCTCATCGGGCCTGGCGGCGGCTTGCGCAGCGGCGGTTGCCTGCGTCATGAGGAGCGCATGGAGCGCCCGAGATCGGTGAATGGGAACGGGCTTGCCATTGCCGTCCGACGATCCGGTTTCGCTCCAGATTTCGTATTCGTTGTTGTCATTCCAGCCAGTGTCGATGCCGAAATCGAGCACTTGTTCGCGGAAGTTCTGTTGCCACCAATCACGATCCAGATCGCGCGTGAAATCAAGGTGCGCCCCCCAGCCGTCCCAGAACTGATCGAGGCACGGCTTGCCGGTTTCTGTATTGCGAACGAAGCCGCCGTTAGCCTCGATTGCGGCGTACGACGGATGGTCGTTCAAGAGACATGGCTTCAGGTTTGCCATCGTACGAACATCGGCAGTTTTGAACGCTGCAAGCAAGCTGCGCGCATCGGGAAATTTATCGGTATTCCAGGTGAAGACATAGCGCTGCTTGCCATGACTCGTATATCCCGAGCCGAAGTGAAAGCTTGATAGCGGGAATTTGTCTCGTTCGGCGAGCGCTAGAAATCCGCGAATCTGTGCCTGTGCATCGTGAAAATCCGCGAGCGCCATCGCGGTGTTTGCATAGCCCAGACTCCAGCGCGGTGGAAACGCTGTGCCGCCGATTAACTGCATGAACCGCGACAAAGCAGAAGGCACATCAGGCCCCGCAAACACGTAGTAGTCGAGATCGCCATCGGCTATTTCTGTCGCGCGATAGAACTCGTGGTAGTTGTCGAATTCCTGCCCGAAGTCGAAGGCGCATTCAGCGAGCGTATCGTAATAGATTCCGTACGTTGAGCCGGTGTCGGCACGACGTCCCAGAAAAAACGGCCAGTGTTTGTACAGTGGGTCGCTCGTTTCGCCGTTGTAGCCGAGGGCATCGAGTTGGCGCGTTCTGAAGCGACGACCTGCCTTGTTAAGCGCGCCGGTTTTGTCGCCCAGTCCGTAGTATTGATCGTGCTCATCGCGGGCTTGCCAGTGATTGATCTGGCCGCTTCGTTTTTCGCTGGCGTAGCCGTAGGTGGGGCGGTCTTTGCAGCAGGCTAGCCATGAATCGCCACGGCATTGTTCCCAGACGATGCAGAAGGGTTCCAGTGTGATTTTGGCGCGGAGAGTTTTGCTCGAAAGCGTGACTGACTCGAGGCTTTGCGAAACGACGCCGAGCGATGAGGCGAAGAGGGCGGAACGTTCTGCCCCTCTCCCTTCAAGGGGGAGGTTGGGAGGGGGATGGTTCTCAGTAGCAGCACGATTTACTTCACCGCCTAAAACCATCCCCTCCCCAGCCCTCCCCTTGAAGGGGAGGGAGTCAAGGCAAGTCGTGATCGCCCATGTCCGCTCTTCTCGCAGCCCGTCGGGTGGCGTGAAAAAGACACGACCTACACCATCGGCAACAATGCTTACGCGGCAATTCCAGCCACTTTCAAGCGCGAGAAGAACGACGCCGTCGTTACAGGACTGAACCTCCGCACGACGTAGTGGCGTCATCAGCGCACCGCGCGCTCGTTGCCACCCGCTTCAAACAGGCGGCATGCCTCCGGTGGCGCGTAGACGGTGGCGGTTTCGCCGATTCGGGTTGCCACTTGACCGGCGACTTGCGCGGTGATGCGTGGGCCGACTGCATTGGGGCTGGCAGCGGGAAGGGTGCCGTAGAGCAGGGAGTGCCCCCCTAGTTGTTCGACGCCGGTGATGGTCATCGGCATCGCCAGCGAACCATCGAGTTTCGTGAGCGTCAAATGTTCCGGGCGCACACCGAGGGTGAGCGCTGTTCCGGAGGCCGGTTTACTTTCGGTTTTCAATGCAAAGGTTTCGCCGTATTCGGTCACAACCGTGTCGCCATGGCCCGCCGACACCGGCGCAAAATTCATCTGTGGTGAGCCGATAAATCCAGCGACAAACCGATTGTTAGGCCGGTTATAAAGTTCCAGCGGCGTGCCGACCTGTTCAACACTGCCTGCACGTAGAACAACGATTTTGTCGGCCATAGTCATAGCCTCAACCTGATCGTGTGTGACGTAGATCATCGTCGCACCGAGCCGACGATGCAGATCCGTGATCTCGCCACGCATCGATACCCGAAGTTCGGCGTCCAGATTCGACAGTGGCTCATCGAACAGGAAGATCTTTGGCTCGCGCACAATGGAGCGACCGATGGCCACGCGTTGGCGCTGCCCGCCCGAGAGCTGTGTCGGTTTGCGATCCAAAAGCGTGTCGAGTTGCAGCAACTTTGCCGCCGCATCAACTTTTGATTTGACGACGTCTTTGGCGTTGCCCGTATTCTCTAATCCGAACGCCATGTTCTGATACACGCTCATGTGCGGATAGAGCGCGTAAGATTGAAACACCATCGACAGACCGCGATCTGCCGCACGAATGTCATTTGCGCGAACGCCATCAATGGTGAGCTCGCCCGAGGAGATGTCTTCGAGCCCGCAGATCATCCGCAGTAGCGTTGACTTGCCACAGCCTGAGGGGCCGACGAAGACGACGAATTCGCCGTCTTGCACCTCCAGATCGACGCCGCGGATCACGTGCGCAATCGTGCTGCCGTGGCCGAAATCCTTGACCACCTTTTTGAGTTGAAGCGATGCCATTATTTAACCCCTGCAGACGCAATGCCCTGCGTGATGTACTTTTGTAGGAACGCGAAAACGATGGTGATCGGCAATAGCGTGATCACGGTCATGGCTAGCAAATAATTCCACTGCGTGACAAGATCGCCCTGAAACGCATTGAGCGCCAGTTGCAACGTGAATTTCTCGTTTTTTGAGAGCACGATCAACGGCCACAGGAAATCATTCCAGCGCCACATGACTGAAAATATCGCCAATACCGCGAGTGCGGGCGCGGCGAGCGGCAGCACGATCCGCCAGTAAATTTGCCATTCGCTTGCATTGTCCATGCGCGCCGCTTCGAGCAGCTCGTCCGGAATAGTGAGCATGTATTGCCGCAGCAAAAATACGCCGGTGGGCGTGGCAATCGCGGGCCAGATAACGCCCCACAAACTGTTGAGCAGTCCTAACTCCGAGACCACCAAAAAGTTAGGTACCAGCACAATGGCCGGTGGCACCATGAGCGTGCCCAAAATCATCAGAAATACGCCGGTGCGCCCGCTAAATTTGTATTTCGACAGCGCAAACGCCGCCATCGAATTGAACAGCAACGTGAGAATGGTCGCAATGACGGTGATGAACACAGAGTTCCACAGATAGGTGCCAAACTTGATCTGTCCGCCGAGATCGGTGTAGTTTTCGGTCGCGAGTTTGAATTCGCGCACGGGCTCCCGATCCTTCACATTTACACGGATCAAATCGTCCGGTCGCGCCGGGTCGACGAGCGTCGCGGTGAGCCCGATTCGGCGCAGTTCGGCGAGATCTTTAGTGGTTCCGTCGGGCATTTTTACTCGATACACCGGCTTCATCTTGTCTTCGCCGGGCACTGCGACGGATTTTTGTCCGTACGGCAAAAACGACGGCGGAAATTCGGACAGCGCGGACTCGGTTTTGAATGACGACATCACGAGCCAGAGCACCGGCCCAAACATCAAAAACAGACCCATCACGAGGTAGGCGTAAGAGAGCCAATCGGTCCAGTCCGCGCCGCGACCCGTCCGTGTGCGGGTGAGGAAATTGAGGGCTTTCATTTCGCACGCTCTCCCATTTCATCAGCCTTCGACAGCCGCAGTTGCAACAGCGTGAGCGCCACCAGCGCGACGGCCAGCAGAAGCGAGCCCGCCGCGGCAATGCCGTACAAGCGAATCGGCTCCACGAACGCGGTCTGATAGATGAACTGCACGATAAAGGTGGTGGCCGAGCCCGGACCACCGCCGGTAAGCACGAACACTTCGTCGAATATCTGCACCGCCTTGATCATCGCGAGCACCACGACGACCAGCAGATTCGGCATCAAAAGCGGTAGCGTAATTCGTGTGAGTGAGCGCCACGGTGAGGCCTTGTCCAGCTGCGCCGCCTCATACAAGTCGGCGGGAATCGCCTGCAAACCCGCGAGCAAAATGAGCGTGTAGAAGCCCATGTGCGCCCAGATTGACACGAAGGTGACCCAAAAGAACGCCCAACCCGGCTCCGCGAGCCAAAGTATCGGTTGCGCGTCCATTGCGACCATCGCCGCATTAAGCAATCCGTCCCTTTGCAGAATCCATTTCCAGATCAGTGCGACGACAACCGGCGACAGCAAAACAGGATAGAAGAAGACGCCGCGCCAAAAGCCACGACCGATAATTTTCCGGTTGAGCACGACCGCTGTAATGAGGCTGAAAAGCACCATCAGCGACACCTGAAAGACCGCGTACTTTGCGGTATTCCAGACCGACTTCCAGAATATGTCTTTGCGGCAGGACGACGGATCGAAATACGACGCGCAGTCAAGGAGCGTTGAGAAGTTTGCGACCCCGACGCCCGGCCGTTGATTGGGGTAGAGCCCGACACCGCCTGTGAACGCGTAGAGGAAATTGATCGTGATCGGCACGAACGTGAACAAAAGGATCACGGCCAGGTTCGGAGCCAGAAAGAACCACGGCGTGCTGGCTTTGGTTTTCATGAAGCCACTCCTCTACAGCTTTTTATTGGAACTCCCGTTTAACCGGGGCTGGACCGCATTTATGGCAAAAGTCGACTATCGCATTAAATGGGCGCTAGCCCTTGTGCAGATGAGTTTGTATGACAAAGCTGATGACAAATTTTGCTCCCCCACCTTCAAGGCGAGAGTTGGGTTAGGGATGTTTTTGGAATAACAACGGTCAAACCATCCGCCACCCAACCCCCTTGGAGGAGGAGGAATCAGACCACTTACTTGGCCGCAGCCTTGACCTGCTCGTCAACGTCTGACGCGAGCCGCTTCAGCGCTTCGTCAACCGATACTTCGCCAGCGATGGCCTGACCGAGTCGCGCAGCGGTGGGTTGAAATATGGCGCGGTTCAACTTGTAGCCCTGCAAATCAAAGTTAGGTTTCAAAATTTTCGCCACATCCGCGACGAAACTATTGAGTGCTGCTTTGGCGAGCGGCGACACGTTGTAAGTCACGCCTGCTTTTGCAACAGCGAGGTTGGCAGGAATGTTTTCGGTGCGCGACATCATTTCAGAGTAATTTGCATCCATCGACAGGAAGTCGAGGAATTTTGCTACCTCAGCGGGGGCTTTGGTGCGCTTCAAACCGACGTAAGCCGCGCCGCCCGGCATCGCGGTACAACCGGCCGGTCCGCACGGCGCGGGCACGACAGCCCAGTCAAATGCCTTGGTGACGTTCTTGTCCATGCGGTTAATCTGCCAAGAACCCGAGTAATACATCACGATGCGCCCGTTCGCGAATTCTTCGAACGCATCGCGATAGGCCGAGCCGCCAAGGCCGCCCCACACTTCTTTAGGCATCAAACCCGACGTGTGCCAGCCGACAAATTTCGTGGCAGCGAGCTTGAAGCCATCGTCAATGACCGGCACGCCCTTCGCGTCAAAAATCTTCGCGCCATAGGCCACTGCGAGCGGCGCAAAGCGGTGACCCGTGCGATCCATCGCGGCAGCAAATGGCGTCTTGGTCGCATCGGCAACTTTTTTGGCGGTTGCCATCCACTCGTCCCATGTCGTCTTCGGGCCTGGCATTGGGATTTTCGCCTGATCAAACAACGTCTTGTTGACGTACATGCCGGTCACTGTCAGCTGCGACATCATGCCGTAGATGCCCTTGTCCGCAGGACCGGCGCGAAACCAGTTAAGCGTGGACGCGAAATTGTCTTGCCATGCTTTCTGGCGAGCGGCGCTCAGGTATGGCGTGAGATCGAGATAGTATTTATTGAGGCCACCCAAGTCCGTGACGCGGGCAATGTCAGGGCCTTCGCCAGCCGCCAATTGCACTGGCAGCGTCTCAACCACGGCCTTGTAGGGCACTTTGTCGATGATGATTTTGGTGCCGGGGTTGGCGGCTTCAAATCGCTTGGCGATGTCGCCGGTGACTTCGCATTCGTTGCCATCGGAATAGCACTGCATGCGCAGATCGGTCGCGTGCGCAGACATACCCATGAGGGATGCGCCTAAAGCTGCAGTCAACAGGCTCAAATTTACTCGTAAAGTTTTCACAATCAGGTCCTCCTTAAAACTTTGTGTTGTAACGGTAGCAAATATCGCTTTCGCTGTATTGCAGATGCGGGTGTAAGAAAAAATTAATCTGCGCGATTAGGTCATATATATCATCTATATGATGAGGGGTTAACCCGTAGTCAATCAAAGAATCCTGAGATTCGTAAGGTCATAACAGCGTCTACTGTTCACGTCATCAGCGTCGCGTTGGCCAATAAAATTAGTGGGATGACATCGATCTCCTCTCCCGCGACTATCCGCACACGCTTTGCCCCGTCTCCTACGGGCACGCTGCACCTTGGCAACATCCGTACTGCGCTCTTCGCGTGGGCATTTGCCCGCCACCACAAGGGCCAGTTCATTCTTCGCATTGAAGATACCGATCTTGAGCGCTCCTCGGAATCAAGCGCGGACGGTATTCTGCGTGACATGGCGTGGCTCGGCATGGACATCGACGAAGGCCCGTTCTACCAGATGCAGCGCATGCCGCGCTATCGCGAAGTGATCGCCGAAATGCTCACTGATGGCCGCGCGTATCACTGCTACATGAGCGTGGATGAGCTTGATGCGCTGCGCGAAACGCAAAAAGCAAACGGCGACAAGCCACGCTACGACGGACGCTGGCGACCTGAGAATGTTGCAAAGCTCGGCTTGGTGAAACCGCAAGCCGTGCAGCCTGTGATTCGCTTCCGCAATCCGGATGATGGCGCCGTCGCGTGGGACGACGCGGTGAAGGGTCGCATTGAAATCGCCAATAGCGAGCTCGATGATTTAGTCATTGCTCGGCCAGCGCCGGTCGGCGAAGTTGGGGTACCGACCTATAACTTCTGCGTCGTCGTGGACGACGTTGACATGGAAATTACCCACGTCATTCGCGGCGATGGACATGTGATGAATACGCCGCGTCAAATCAATATTTTTCGGGCGCTCGGCAAAGAGCCACCGGTGTTTGGCCACACGCCGACAGTGCTGGGCAGCGACGGAGAAAAGCTCTCGAAACGTCACGGCGCAACGGGTTTGAACGAATACGCCGCGAATGGCTATCTGCCAGAGACCATCGTCAATGGACTGGCGCGATTGGGCTGGTCGCATGGCAACGACGAAATCTTCACACCGCAGCAATTGGTGGAATGGTTCAATCTCGAATCGCTGACGCCGTCACCGGCGCGATTTGACGCGGAGAAGTTTGAATGGCTGAATGGCGAGCACATAAAGCGCTTGCGGGTTGAAGCGTTGGCGGAGCGGTTGCAGCCGTTTCTCATTGCTGAAGGCTACGAATTGGCGGTAGGGCCTACTGTAGTGGCGGTCGCCGAGCTTCTTCGCGAGCGCGCGCCTACGCTAAAGAAAATGGCAGAGATGGCAAGGTATTGCTACATCGCACCTATCAATAGCCCAATGCGCGTGATGATGCAGCTTGCGGCGGTCACAGCATCCGTTGGCACGTTGCTCGGTCAAGAGGCCGAACATGTTCCGGCGGCAGAATTGGCGGCCAGACAAGAGCTCGCGGCGATGGAGCAGGGCGCGCAGACCCTCGCACTGCTAGCACAGCATCTGACCGATGCCAACAAGCCCGCGATTGAATGGGTGAGGCAGCAGTTAAGCACCGTCGAATGGAACAAGCCGGCGATTGCGGCTTTGCTGAAAGAAGCGCAATCAAAGTTTACGGTGAAAACGCCACAGGTCATGATGCCGTTGCGGGTGATGCTCACGGGAAGCGCGCAAGCGCCTGCCGTGGATGCACTTCTGCTTACCCTTGGGCGTGAGGCCTCGATTGAACGAATCGCTACATAGCGCAATCGGATAGCTGTAAGGTTTCGACGCTGAGTGCCGACTATCACGTCGGCGCTTCTGCCGTTGCCCTGCTCACTTTTCGGATCAAAGGACTCGCCATGAAT
>JBDSYI010000082.1:0-4362 GCA_039925745.1 Casimicrobium sp.
CTTTGTAAGCCGGGCTCGACTCAACGCCAACAAAGTTTTGCTGCATGAAGCGACCCTGCATCAATGACGAGGCGATGGAGATTTCCTCTCGGCCCAACGCAAACGCGCTGTCGAGCTTGCCTTTGAACGCGGCGCTTTCGACGTCTTCGCTGAGCAGTGCATCAACAAACTTCGCGACTTGCTCGTCGACGGCAGTTTTGGTGGCTTCTGCCAGTGGGACGGCCGATTTCGATGCTTCGGGCACCACCGGCGTAATCACTTCGGGCGGCGTTAACTGAAAGCCATTGGCGACGGACGTCATAGTTGACTTGGAAGGTTCGGCGTCGGACATGGGTTCTCCCGGGCGTAAATCAGTTTAAGAATCGAATTAATTATGCGCTGAAGATTGCATCGCTTGCTCCCTTGATGCGACGAATGGCGGGGGTTTTCGCGGGGTTGCATTTGCGCATGATGTGACGCACATTGAGGACATAATCCGTTGTTATCTTCAGACACAAAGTTCGCACCACAAGCATGAATCGTACGGTAAAGACGCTCATCACAGTTGTTCTGCTCGCGCTTTTAGGCGGCTCGGTGTTTTGGGCGCTCAAATCAACGCAGACCGAGCAGTTGGCGAACGGCCAGTCACCTAGTTTGAGTTTGCCGGGATTGCGCGCGACGCAAACGGTCGAGTTATCGGGCGTCATTGCACTTGATGTGGAACCTTTTTTCAAGGATGTGCGCGTCACCAAATGGTTGGGTGACAACGGGTTTAAGCTGAATGTGACTCGCATTGGTTCGCGCGACATGGCGCAACGCGTGGCGGCGAGCGGCGGCCCGGACTTTATGTTCCCTTCCGGTATCGTTGCGGCGAACCAGATTCTCGATGCCGCAAAGCGCGCCAACCAGACCGCGACCCAGTACACCGTTTTCTTCACGCCCATGGTGATTGCATCGTGGCAACCGATTGCAGAAATTTTCCAGACTAATGGCCTTGCAAAACCGTTGCAACCGGGTGTGTATGCGGTTGATCTGGCGAAACTGGTTGCACTGATGCAGGCAAAGACGCGCTGGAAAGACTTGAAGGGTAGTCAGGCGTATGAAGTGAATAAATCGGTGCTCGTGTCCACGACCGATGTCCGCAAGAGTAATTCTGGCGCGATGTATCTGGCGCTGGCGACGTATGCGTTGAATGGCAATGAACTCCCCACGGATCGCGCGACGGCCGAGAAAGTGGCAAAGATCGCCACTGACCTGTTCAAGCGTCAGGGCTATCAGGAAAATTACGTCAACGGCAATTTTGATGACTATATTTCCATTGGCATTGGTAAGACGCCGCTCGCGTTCATTTACGAGAATCAGATGATGGCCTTTGCGCTCTCCAAGTCGCTGCCAAAGGATATGGCGATACTCTATCCGCAGCCAACGATTGCCAACAAGGTGGTGTATGTCGCCATGAACGAGCGCTCCAAACGATTGGGTGAACTGCTCTCAACGAATTCCGAAATGCAGAATATTGGTGTGGAGTATGGATTTCGTATCGCCGATAGCGCCGCTTTTGCGCAAAAGGCACAAGGCGCAAAACTCAATGTGGATGAACGGCTGAGCAACCTGATTGATCCGCCTTCATTCGAAACGATGTCCACCATGATTGATGTGGTTACACGGGAGATGGCGCAATGAAGTTGAAGTTTGGTTACGCGTCGTTGTTGGCTGCCGCTTTGCTGCTGGGCGGCTGCGGCAAAGATTCAAAGCCGCCTGCGCCGAAAGTGACCGCCGCAGCAGCAAGCCCTGCTGAAACAATGCCTTCGTTATCGGTGCTGGCGACCAGCGATTTGCGCGATGCGCAACCACTGGAGGAAATGGTCAAAAAGGCCACCGGCGTAACGCTCAAATTTACGTTCGGCGGAACAATGGAAAGCACGGAACAGGTGCTCACGGGTAAGACGACCGCAGACGCTGCGTGGTTCGCCAATGCCAAGTATTTGCTGTCCGACCCGCAAGGCCAGGCGCGCGTGAAGCTGCAAGAAAAAATCATGCTGTCGCCAATTGTGGTCGGCGTCAGCGAATCGGAAGTGGCGCGTTTGGGACCTGCGTGGGCAGACCCGAGCAAGGTGACATGGAAGACCGTGGCAGAGGCGGCGAAAGCGGGCAAGCTTAAGTACGCACTTTCGAATCCGGCGACGTCCAATCAGGGTTACATGGCGCTCGTTGGTGTCGTCGCGGCGTCAACGCAAAAAGCTGAAGCGTTAACTGCGGCCGACATTGATCGCAAAGCGGTCGCTGACTTTCTGCGTGGCTACAAATTGGTGGGCGACAACTCTACTTACCTCGCCGAGAAATTCATCGAGCAACAAGGTATTTATGTCAACGCTTTCATCAATTACGAAAGCTGGCTTCTGTCGATGAATCAGTCGGGCAAATTGAAAGAGCCGTTGAAGCTTTTCTATCCGCGCGAAGGCATCGCGACTGCTGACTACCCGTTCATGCTGCTCTCGGACGCCAAACGCGTGGAGTACCAAAAGGTGGTTGATTATTTGAAAGGCGACGAGGCGCAAACCTGGCTCGCGCGCGCAACGCTGCGCCGCCCGGTTAACCCCAACGCAGCATCTGCGGTGACTTTCCCGACGGCGACGTTGATTGAACTTCCGTTCTCGCCTGATCGTGGTTTGGCGGACGGTCTTATCGATGCGTACCTCAATGAATTCCGTAAGCCGATTGCCTCCACCTTTGTGCTTGACGTGAGCGGCAGCATGAACGGTGGCAACCGTCGTGCAGATCTGATTAGCGCATTGCATAGTGTTGCGGGTGCTGACGTATCTTTGACCGGCCGCTTGGCCCGGTTGTCCAGCCGCGAGCGCATCTGGATGTTGCCGTTTTCTGATGAAACCGGCACTCCGACTTACTTCGAGTTGCCGCCTGCTACCACAGAGACTAATGTGCAGAAAAAAGCAGAGATACTGGAGCAAGTGCGTGAGTACGCGAGTGGCTTGACGATGAAAGGCGGCACCGCGTTGTATGACGCGATTCTTGATGCCTTGATCCAGATGAGCGCAGCTCAGGCTAAAGATCGCAACTACCAATATTCAGTGATTGCGTTTACCGATGGCGAAAACACCAAGGGCCGAAACCTCACGCAATTCAAGGAGGCCTACGCCGCTCTGCCTGAGGACGCACGCGCCATTCCAGTGTTCACTGTGGCATTCGGCGAGGCGAGCGACGTAGCGCTCAAGGAAATTTCCAAACTCTCCGGCGGACGCAGCTTTGACGCCCGCAAGACGCCGCTACCCGCCGTGTTCAAAGAAATTCGAGCGTATCAATAGCCCATGAGGTTATCTACGTTCGGCGAAACCGCCAGCCGTTTTTTGTTCGCTTCAGCGAACTGGCTGGGTCTTGCCTTTGCGATTTCCGTACTAGCATTGGTTGGGCTGGGATGGATTAGTCCAAGGCTGTCTGGATTAGCGATTTTCGCTTACGGTGCGGGCTTTGTCTGTGGAGGGCTATGGCTGGGCTGGCCTCGTCTGGCAGGGCCAGACTGGGGAGAGCTCACGTTTGCCGACAGCGAAGACACGCGTGAAGCAACGCGCAGAGCCTTGGCTGCGATCCGTCGCTTGGTGAATACCAATCCGGATCGCCGATTGTCTGCCTCGACCGGGACTAAATTGCTCGTTCTTTGCGACGCTATCGAAGCCATGCTGGCACAGTGGGAGCGTTCCAAAACGGCGTTGTCGATTGAGGATACGTTTCATGCTCGCTACATTGCGTTGCGTTATCTGCCGGATGCGCTGAAATCGTTCTGGTCGATTCCTGTGCAGTTCGCCACGACCAAATCGCTCGCGAACGGCATGACGGCTGAGGCTACGCTCGCACAAACGGTTGACGAATTGGTGCAGAAAGTGACGCAACTGAACGATGCGCTGGCTGCACGCGACGTACAGGCCTTCGTCGATCATTCGCAGTTTTTGTCGGAAAAGTTTGGTCGCAAGGCGTCTGACGGCGTCGACGGCCCTGTGGCGCTCAAATAGCAGGTTGTTGCGCATTCATCTTGCAAGTGCACGAATTGGCTGCCCGGCGCGTTAATTGCTTGAAATGCCCGTGTCCTGCCCCCACTATGGAGACCATGATGACTTCAATCAACAACAGCGTTTCCGCCAGCACCGTGCAACCGATGTTCGACACCCTCACGGTGGCGATGAATGAGGCTGCCTTTGTCCAGGTTGGAGATGACGTGTTTACTGCAGACTATCTGCATGCGCCGGATGAGTTCACACGTCCCGATGATGTGTTGGTCGAAGGCACGCGTGAGGATCAGGAATTGCTCCTGTTGCAGCGTGATTTTGAGGGCGCAAAGCTCACGGGCGACGGCGAAATCTGTCTTCGTGA